>JAIRQB010000086.1 GCA_031256695.1 Elusimicrobiota bacterium
GACATAACTGCTATTTTTAACAGGGATACCGCTTTTCAGCGGTATGACGGAAACGGCAAAATGGATTCCCGCGCTCCGCGCGAGAATGACAACGATGGCGGCGCTATGCGTTTGCGCGGCGCTATGCGTTTGCGCAGAGCGCTATGACACCGGGGCTTTAGCGGATTGCGGCTTCCGCCGAGTCTGCTATTCCTTCAGCGTCAAGTTTATAATAAGAGAGCAATTCTTGATAAGGACCTGAGACTGCATATGTATGCGGTATGCCGAGCCTTTTTACAGGGACATTTAGAAACTCAGCGCTCAATTCTGAAACTATGCCGCCGAGTCCTCCTATTATATAGTGTTCCTCAACTGTGATAATTCTTTTTGTTTTTAAAGCGCTTTTCTTAATCAAATCAGCGTCAATGGGGCAAATTGTAGGCATAGATATAATTTCCGCCTCAATTCCGCGCTGCGCTAAAAGTTCTCCCGCTTTTATTACGCTTGCGGCAAGAGAGCCTGTCATTATTATAGTGACATCTTTTCCGCTTCTAACTATGCGTCCTTTTCCTATTTCAAAAGGACTTTCGTCAAATAAAAAAGGAATCGGGTCATTGCCTATTCTCATATAAGCAGGCTCTGGGCTTTCAAGCATCGCTTTGACGGCGCTTTTGATTTCATTAGGGTCTTGCGGAGCAAAAATTTGAATGCCCGGTATCATTCTTATAATTGCAAAATCCTCTAATGAATGATGAGTAGAGCCTAAATCGCTATAAGAGATTCCGCCGTTTCTCCCTACTATTTTTACATTTTGCCGCATATAGCCTATATCATTTCTAAACATTTCAAAGGGACGCAAAGTCACAAAAGGAGCGATAGCGCAAAAAACGGGGATTTTGCCCGTAGCCGCCAGCCCGCAAGCCATACCGACTGCTCCTTGCTCGGCAATGCCGAATTCAAAATACCTTTGAGGAAATTCCTTTTTAAAATCTCCAAAACCTGAACTGCCTCCGCTGTCTGCTGAGACAATTACAATATCTTTATTTTGGCGCGCAATTTCTGTAACTGCCGCTCCGAAAGTTTTACGAGGGTCTGCTTTTTGTAATTCCATTTTACACTCCTTGCTTAAACGGCTTTTGCTTTAATTGCTTCGTCCAGTTCTCTTTCCGCTTGTTCTAATTCCTCTTTTGACGGTTTCCAATAATGATAAGAAAGTTTGCCTTCTGCAAAACTTAAACCTTTCGCTTTTACAGTGCGGGCTATTATAACGGAAGGTTTCCCTTTTTCAAAAGGGAGATTTTCTAAAACGCCGACAATTTCTTTTATATTGTTGCCGTCAATATCTTTTACCGCCCAGCCGAAAGATTTAAACCTATCTGATATAGGCTCTAAATTCATAATCTCTGTAGTTTTACCGCTAATTTGCAAGCCGTTGTCGTCAATAAAAGCAATTAAATTGTCAATTTTATGATGGGCGGCGGCGGCTATTGCTTCCCAATTAGAGCCTTCGGGCAATTCCCCATCTCCTAAAACTGTAAAAACTCTTGAGGCTTTTCCGTCAAGACGAAGCCCTAAAGCCATACCTGCGGCAATGGAAAGCCCGTGTCCTAAAGCGCCCGTATTTGCCTCTATGCCGGGCAATTTGCGCATATTTGGATGACCGGGCAAAGCCGTCCCCAATTTGCCGTAAGTGTCTAAACGCTCTTCCTCAAAATATCCTGCTTGACATAAAACAGAATACAGCGCCATACATTTATGTCCCGCTGAAAGAATAAATCTGTCCCTGTCGGGATATTTTGGATTTGAGGGCTGATGATTTAATGTGTGAAAAAATAAAACTGTCAAAATATCAAGGCAAGACAATGCTCCGCCGAGATGACCGCTGCCGCCGGAACGAACCATTCTGACAACTTTGCGGCGACAATTTGCCGCTATACTTTCAAGTTTTTTTATATCTGCCGCCATTAGAATTCCTCCTCATATTCGCAAATCCGCTCAACTTTTTTGCCCGAGCGGGAATTGGGGTCATATTCAAGAGAGAGATATTCTTTCAAAAGGCATTTGGCAACCTCAACTCCTATAACTTGAGAGCCGAAAGTTACGACATTTGCATTATTGCTTAAAACCGCTCTCTGCGCCTGATAGATATTGTTTAAATTTGCCGCATAAACGCCTTTTACTTTATTTGCGGCAATGGCTACGCCTATGCCTGTCCCGCACACTAAAATGCCTCTGTCAAATTTCTTTGCCACTACATCTCTTGCAACTTTGACTGCGGTATTGGCATAAATAGCGTCATCGCTTCCATAATCCATAACTTTATGCCCTAATGAAACGGCATAATCAATTAGAATTTTTTTCAAATCAACTGCATTTGGGTCGCATCCAAAAACTAAATTCATTTTTGCCTCCTGTTTTGATTGTTTGACGGCGCCGCCCCGCAGCCAATTCTCAATTCTATTAACTATTCCTATATATAGGATATTTTGTCCTGATTCGGCTCATGCCCCTTGCCTTCAACAGCGGGCTGTCCTATTAAAACAGACATTCCAAAAACATAATTCGGCGGAAAATGCAATTTTTCCTTAAAGTATTCGCCCTTTTCTTTTGAAAAAGCAAATTCTGCAAGACCGCATATAACGCTGCCAAGCCCAAGACCTTCAGCGGCAAGAGCGATATTTTGGGCAACAATTCCGCAATCAATGCCGTAAGAAAGCGCCGTTTCTGCATTCGGCTTTTCTATCGCTATAAAAATAATAGCGGGCGCATTGTAAAAAAGTTTGCCGCCGCGGGACATTATCCTATCGTAAACCGTTTTGTCGGGTAATGCTGAAATCACGCGCCACCCTTCCGCTTCAATTTCTCTGACAATTTCAGGAGTCTTTACTATGACAATTTGCCATTTCTGCCTATTCATACCGCTTGGCGATTGAATTGCCGCCTGCGCTATAGCCTCAAACTGCGCTTGGCTGATAGCGGCGCTTTTAAAATTCCTGCAAGAAAATCTGCTTCTGATTGCTTCTAATGTTTCCATATTGCCTCCTTTTTTTAATAAGTTATGAAATCATAAACCTCTATGATTTACAAAACTCAAAAGTCAGTTTAAATAAGTCTCCCCTGCATACTCTTCGGCATTGGAGCGCCTATATGCTTATAGCCTTCCTCTGTGAGAACTCTGCCTCTGGGCGTCCTAGCGAGAAAACCGGATTGAATTAAAAAAGGCTCATAAATATCCATTATCGTATCGCTATCTTCCGATATGGCTATAGCAAGAGTTTCAACTCCCACGGGACCGCCGCTGAATTTTTCCGCTATTGTAGTAAGCAAGAGTCTGTCCATTTTGTCTAATCCTGCATTGTCAACTTCTAAAGACAGCAAAGCGGATTTTGCAATAGCAAGAGTAATGATTCCTCCGCCGATTTCTGCAAAATCTCTAATCCTCCGCAAAAGCCTATTTACAATCCTCGGCGTTCCCCGCGAGCGTTTGGCAATTTCAATGCGCGCCTCTTGCTCTATTTCTATATTCATAATGGCGCTTGAGCGGTTTATTATCTGTATAAGTTCTTCAGTATTATAAAAATCAAGATGCCCTATAATGCCGAATCTATCTCTTAAAGGGCTGGATAAAAGCCCTGCCCTTGTAGTAGCGCCAACGAGAGTAAAATGCTGAAGTGGCAATTTAATAGTTTTTGCAGAAGGTCCCTGCCCTATAATGACATCAAGTTCAAAATCTTCCATAGCAGGATATAAATATTCTTCAACTGTGTGATTTAATCTGTGGATTTCATCTATAAAAAAGACATCGCCTTTATTCATATTTGTAAGTATTGCCGCCAAATCTCCTTTCTTATCTAAGCCGGGACCGGTTATTGAAATTAAAGCGCTTCCCATTTCTTTTGCAATGATATGGGACAGAGTAGTCTTCCCTAAGCCCGGAGGCGCATAAAAAAGGCAATGGTCAAGAGCCTCTTCCCTTTTTTTGGCGGCAGAAATAAAAACTCTTAAATTTTCTTTGAGTTTCTCCTGCCCTATAAAATCGTCAAGGCTCTGAGGTCTCAAATAATTTTCAGTCTTTTCGTCTTCGTCTAATTTTGAGGTTTCTAAAGTCTTGCGCAAATTTTCCGCATCCATTAGTTATCCTTTTTATCCATTCTTTGCCGTCCCCTCATACAAATTTAAGGGATTTCTTTATCAAATCCGACAGTGAAATATTTTCGTCCTCTTTATAAGCGCTCCTTACCGCTTCCTCGGCTTGAATCTCCTTATAGCCTAAAGAGATGAGAGCCGAAACCGCTTCCCGCGCTATATCCGTCCCGCCGATTGAAATTTTAGTTGAATGAGGCGCATATTCGCCGTCAGGGATTTCTGAAATTTTTTCTTTAAGGGCGGAAATGATTTTATCTGCAGTCTTTCTTGTAAAAGCAAAAGTTGAACTGAGCGCAACGGCGTCTTTTTTTGAAACAGCGGCTTTAAAATCAGAAAAAGACTTTGAAATTTTATCCAAGTATTCAAGAGCCTTTTTAGCGCCTGTGGAAGGAACATAGTCTTTTATAAGGATATACATATTTCTCTCTTGAACAGTTAAAAATCCGTATAAATTTATGACTCCGCCATACATTCCTGCCGCATTTTCAACTATATAGAGTTTGACTTGAGAATTTTCAACGGGCAGTTTGCCGCAAGCGTCTGGCGTAATAAAAATCTTATAGCCTATGCCGCACGCCTCTATTACAGCGCTGTCTTGATTTTTAGATTTTAAAACCCCGTCAATATAATCAATCATATATCAATCCCTGTTAAAAAATTAAGAATTAAAAATTCAAAATTATGAATTGGCTTTTTACCGCAAGTCAGAGACGCGCGTCAATAACTCATAACTTTTAATTGCCTTTTCTAAAATGGATTCCCGCGCTATGATATAGCGCCTTGCAGGCGCTAATCAGCGCGGGAATGACAATAACAATTTGCTTTTTTTATTCCTGCCACTTTTTAACTTTCTCGGCATAGACATCTAATAATTTTAAAGCGCCGGCGTGATTTTTAGATTCAGCCCAAATATGGAAAAGCGCTCCGTCGGGGTCGGGAATCAAAAGAACCCATTCGTCTTTAAAATAAATTTTTACTCCGTCTATCAAATCGTGTTTTTTGTCTGCGGCATACTCTATGCTTTTTCTCATCACTTGCCCTTTTTTATCCCAAGAGCAAGGCATAGATTTATGCAATACTTCAAAAGGCGGAATATTTTTACCCGTCTTATTTAAAGAAGTCTGTTCTGCGGCGAGCATTTCTAAAATTTTAGCGATGGCATACATAGCGTCAAAAGTATTTTGGAATTCAGGGAAAATAAAGCCGCCTGAACTGTCTGCTACAAAAATAACTTTTTCATTAGCCGCCGCTTCTATAATACTCCTTGGGCTTGTCCCTGTTCTTTTTACTTTGACTTTAAATTTTGCGGCGATTTTTTCTATGACGGAAGAGACATAAACAGGCACTGCTATAAAAGCGTCTTTTACTTTATTTGCTTTCATTGCAAGATAAGCGGTTATAAACATAGCGATGTCGTTTTGTATGATTTGCCCTTTCTCGTCTACCAAAAACACTTTCTCCGCTCCTGTGTCAATTAAAAAGCCCGCATTGGATTGCAAAGTAACGACTATGTTGGAAAGTTGCGATAAGGAATGATTAAATTCTTTTGCAGATTTTATAACGCTTGTAGTTTTTATATGAGCATTTAAAGCGACAACATCTATGCCGAGTTCTCCTAAAATTGACGGGAAAATAGCCGATGCTGAAGAATGGGCGTAATCTATCACTATTCTTGCCGCATTTTCTTTAAGCAAAGTTTTATTTATTTTCTTTAAAAATCCGCTTCTATAATATTCAACGGAGCGCGATGGGACTGTAATTTCTCCGACTTCGTCTATAGCCGCCCTTTTAAAATCTTCTCTAAAAAACAATTGCTCAACGGCTTTTTCTTGATTTATTGAAATATCGCGCCCGGCGGAATTGAAAAATTTCATATCTATCATACGGGCGTCAAGAGGCGATTGCCTTATATGTATGCCGCCCGCTTCGCCTTCATTGCCTATTTCATACCTGATTACAGGGACGGGAGTAGTGCCTAAATCGCCTACTTTTACTCCCTCGGAAAGCAGACCCGTTATAAGCGCTCTTTTAATCATTCTTGTGGCATTGTGAGAATCTCTTGAGGTGACTATATAAGAGCCTTTGCCTATAAAAGCGCCGTAAGCGGAGCCGATTTTTGCGGCAAATTCCGGCGTTATTTCAATATTGCCGAGCCCCGTAATGCCCGTAGCGTTAAAAAGAGATTTACTCCATTTTTCACCCCAGACTAAACTGCTTGAAAGTATTGAGCCTGCCTCAATTACTTTTTGGGGCCAAATTCTTAAATTTGGTTTTACTATGACGTCTGCTTCTATCACGCAATCGTCGGATACTATAGTGCCGACTTGTATTGAAGTCCTATCGCCTATTATCGTCCGCCGCCCTATTACATTTTCTTTTATTCTCGCTTTTGTTCCTATTGAAACATTGTCCCAAATTATAGCGCCTACAACTTCAGCGCCTTCGGCTATTATGGAATTAGAGCCTATTACAGAGCGCGAAATTTTTGCGCCGTCTTTTATAATCACATTGTCGCCCAAAATCACATTATTGTCTATCTCAACATCTTTGCCTATATTGACATTCTCGCCAATCACAATATCTTTGCCGCCCCACTTTATTTTTTTGCCGTCTATATTTATTTTGACGACGGAATCTAAAATATCGTAATGAGCGAATCTATACTCATCGTGATTGCCTATATCTCTCCAATAACCTTCGGCAATATAGCCGAAAAGCGGCTTTTTTTCTTTCAGCAAAAGAGGAAATAAATCTTTTGAAAAATCAAAAGATTTATCTTTCGGAATGTATTGAAAGACTTTCGGGTCTAAAATATAAATGCCCGTATTGATAGTGTCTGAAAAAACTTCGCCCCAAGAAGGCTTTTCTAAAAATCTCTCTATGCGCCCTTGCTTGTCTGTAATTACGACGCCGAATTGCAAAGGATTTGGAACGCTCGTCAAAACCATAGTGGCGATTGCTTTTTTCTGTTTGTGAAATTCTACGGCTTTAGACAAATCAAAATCCGTCAAAACGTCGCCTGAAATTACAATAAAAGTCCCCTTGATTTTATCTTGAGCGAATTTAACGCTGCCCGCCGTCCCTAAATCGGATTCCGGTTTTAAATAACTTGCATTGACGCCGAAGGCTGAACCGTCTTTAAAATAATTGGTGATTACCTCAGGCTGATAATAGAGAAGCATAATCAAATCATTGATTTTGTGATGCTTTAAAAGATTGACGATATGCTCTAACATCGGTTTGTTTGCCACAGGAGCCATAGGTTTTGGAGTATTGCAAGTTATGGGTCTAAGCCTTGTGCCGAACCCCCCCGCCATAATAATAGACTGCATAGAATCCTCCTTTTGAAATATTTTTTGATATTTTCCGACGAGAAAAGATTAGGAATGCTCGGGGATTTTAGCAAAACGGCAATCAATATCAAAAACGGCAATCAAAAGTTTAGAGTTATAATTTCAGATGTTTTTGCAAATAAAAAGAGGCGGAGCAAAATGCTCAGCCTCTTTTTTATTCCAAACTATAAAAATTTAACTTCTTAAACAAAAACGTCTCCGGCGTGACTTGAACACGCAACCTACTGCTTAGAAGGCAGTTGCTCTATCCAATTGAGCTACGGAGACAACTGATAAAATTGAGAAGTGAAATTAACAGCAAAGACAAAAAGCGAAAACCGGTATCTAATAAAAATTTAACAGCAAAGACATCTCTTAAAAAAACAAAGAGAGCAAAAGCGGATTGCTCTCTTTATTCTTTCCATTCTATTATCAAAAAAGGCAAATAAATCAATCGGCAATTCTTGTCGCTATTTTGCAACCGCTCCGGAATCGGCATCGTTTTCTGTTTCGCCTGAAACCCGCTCAATATCAGCGACGCTCATATCTATCAAATCAATAGTCCGCAAGCGTCTGGACTGCCTATTAGCCGGGGTCGCAGGAGAGGCGGTGTCAACTGAAACTTCTATTTCTTCATCTGTTTCAAAAACGCTGATGTCTTTTGGCGCAGTTCTGATTTGCTCTTGCCGTCTTTCCGTTGCGGCATTTAATCTCTCTTGTCTTGCCGAGACGGCATCGTCATCGGGATATTCAATAACTATCTCTGCCCTTCTATTTCTGGCTCTGCCTTCTTCTGTCATATTGCTGGCTATCGGGTCTGCAGAACCTTTAAAGTCTATATATCTCATATTGTTTAAAGGTATTCCATTCCTATACAATTCCTCATAAACTGCTCTTGCCCTCATTATTGACAAACTCTTATTCAGTTTTTCCTCGCCTATGACGTCGGCATTGCCTTCAACGGTAATCCTTGTATAGTTATATCTCTTTATTTCTTCGGCTGCCGCTTTTATATTTTCAACAGCCTCTCTTGTCAAATTATATTTTCCAAATTCAAATTCTGCGGCAAGAAGCCTGACAAATTTCATATCTTTTAAATATCCGCTCTCGTCTTCGGCGTATTCGTCCTCTTCTTCATCAGAGAATTCAACCACATCTTTAAACGATTGACCCAATCTATAAGTTATTCCTGCAGAGAGATAAAGCCTGTTAAATGCCAATCCATAACTAAAATTGCCGCCGGCAAAAACTGACAAACGGCTGCTTGCGATATATTCAGCCGATGCTCCAACGCCTACTTCAGCGCCTAAAGTCATACCTCTCACTTTCATCACATCGGACTCAATCGGGGCATTTATAAGCCTTATTTCATATTCAGGTCTTGCTCCAATTAAAGTATATCCGCCATAACCTCTGAGCGCCCATCTAAATGCGCCTTTCTCATCCTCTATGCGCAATCCTGCCAAAAGCAATGTCCTCAAATAAGAGCCGCCGGCAACTTCAAGAGCCGCCTGCCCGCCGCTGTCAGTAATTACGGCATTATTTATAAATGTATTTTTCAAACCGATATAAGGTTTTATGTCAACTTCTTTAGCGGCATTGATTGTATATTCCAACTGCCCATTCAGCATAATATTTAATGTATTAAAATTAGACAGCAAATTGTCTTGAAATTCAGGGAGTTCTATCTTTCTATTTATATCAAGCGAAGCAAGAGATGCGCCGATATTGCCTTTAAAAGCCGTTTTAACTCCAAAGTATTTTCCATAATAAAAACCAGCCTCTATCTCTGAAATATCGGCTGTATCCTGCTCTTCCGTCAAACTCCTGCTTTCATATCCGGCATATATGCCTGTTAGACTATTGTCTCCTCTCTTAATAGGAGAGCCTGCCCGGAAACCAAAACCGGTATTATCAGTTCCGCCCAAAGTAAAACTCTCTTCGCCGTCATATCTAAATTGATTGTAATCCCCTTCTATCCAAGCCTGATTTAATTTTCTGTTTTTATCTCTTGCATCTATTTCTCTTATTTTTGAATAGAAAATCTCTTCGCTGTCATTGTATACGGCGCTCATTATGCTGCGAATTATAAAAGAGCCGCTGATTTTATCAAGCGTCTTCCTTAAATTTTTGAATGTTCCATCGCGCTCATTTTCTTCATCTATAGCGAGAATAGAAATGCCTGTCACCAGTTCTTCTATGCCTTTTGAATTGTCAAGCCTGTCAAAGAGTTTCGCCGCCTCGCTTTGATTATGCGTTAAACCCGCTATAAATCCTCCAAAATTTGACCGAGACTTTCCGCCAAACTTTATAGCATCGTCATAATATATTAGATAAGTGTCTTGAACAAAAACTCCGTGTCTGCTGAATTTTGGAGAGGCAATAATTGGAGCGCCCGAAGCATTCCTGTTTATAGCCTCATAATTATTGAAATATCCGTTTAATTTCGCCGCCTCTATTATAGTATCCTCAAAAGAGCCTATTCCGCCGTAAATTACCACATTTAAATCTGCCGCTATCTGATCGCCGATATTAAACTCGCCTGAATCATTGACCAAAATTTTATCAACCTCGCCTTTTGCCGCATTCGCGCTCAAAGTCAATTTGCCGTTTATATTGGCAATGCCTCTGATATTTAAAGTCATTCTTGTCAAACCTAAAGTTTTTAATTCCAATTCAGAGAATTGACCTGGTTCATATCCAAGATTTACATCTCCAAGCGATGCCTTATTATCTATCATATTTCCGCCGTCAAGACGCGTAACGCCTCTTCTTAAATCAAGAAGACCATAATAATCAACCTTGCCCGCTATATATAAAAGCCCTTCGCCTGTCTTTCTAATCACAGTATCCGCTTCGCCGCCGATACCGCCGTGCAATTCAATTTTTCTATTTTCTCTGCTGTCTGATTCAACATTGAAAGACAAAACCGCTCCGCTTGCTGTAAAGACATCGTTTAAACCTGCGCCACTTTCATTGTCTCTAAATATAACATCTCTGCCCAAAGACTTGGCATTGATATTGACTGTTGTAATGCCGATAGCATAAATTGCCCCGCCGTCTGCAGATGCCCTATTGCCTATAAATAAAGTGTCGCGGTTTGTTAAATCGCCGCCTATATTTACCTCTCGGCGAACGCCCGCAATATAAATAGCGCCTCCGCTGCCGTTTTTAGCGGTATTGCTGGAAGCCTCAATAGTCATTATATTTACATCCTGAACAGCCTCGTTTAAATATAAAAAGCCACCTCTATTTGCCTTATTGTTATGGGCATATAAGAAACCGACATTGCCTATATCTATAATAGACTCTCCTTTGCCGTTCCCTGAACCAAAAACACCGCCATAACTGCCTGTAGAGGTATTCATATTCATCGTTTCATTATCTATGAATTCCAATAATTCTATATTGTTAAACTTAACAACGCTGTCTTGGACATAAATTGCCCCAAAACTGTCTGCCGTATTGCCTATAAAACTCAAATGTTTTACCTGCCCGCCCGTCTGAAGGCTGAAATTTACAGTTGAATTTATTAAATAAAGCGCTCCGCCTGACCCCTGTCCTTTGCTTGTTCCCGTAGGCGCCGCTATATTGTATCCAAACATTATCTCCCTATCGTTAAAATTTATCCCGCTAAATCTTGAATAAATTGCGCCTCCGCTATGGGCTGTATTTCCTTCCATCTTTAAAATTCCGCCCGTTGAAATAACCGAAGTCTCGCCGAGAAAATCTATGTTTGCATATTGGCTATATATGCCTCCGCCAAACTTTGAGGCAACATTGTTTAATATTTGAGTGTCTTTGTTTAAAAACCGCAAAACTGCAGTAGTCAAATAAATTGCCCCGCCATTGCCATTGTATGCCGTATTGTTTAAAAGTTCTAATTCAGGGATTTCGTCAAAATAGACTAAATTTTGATTGGCAAAAAAGCCGAAGCCGCCGTGGTCAGCGGTATTGTATATCCCGCTCAACTTGTCTATGTGAGCAAATATGAGAGAAGTATTGAAATTGTTTATATAAATTGCTCCGCCCGACATCTCAGCCGTATTATAAGAGAAAAGCAAATTTTTCATATAACTATAGACTACATTGGCATTGTCATAATCTATAAAAATCGCTCCGCCCGAAGATATTGCCGTATTGTAAGAGTATTTTGTCTCATTCATACCTGTAAAAATGACAGAAGAGCCGTTGTTTACATACATTCCCCCGCCTTCTTCTGAATAATTGTCTACAAATTCAACTTCTACTCCGTCAAAAATGACTACTGAATGATTGTCAACTGACAAAATTCCGCCCAAAGTGGCGCTGTTTTCTATAAATGAAATTTTATTTTTCCTATTTCCAGCGCTTGCAAATGAAACTGTTGAATGATTGTCCACAGCCAAGCCGCCGCCCATACCGCCTGCTGTATTTCTGTAAAACAATACATCAGTGCCTACAAAATCAACCCGTGTCCCATTGTTTGTATAGATAACCCCGCCATTACTGCCCGCATAATTGTTTT
Source organism: Elusimicrobiota bacterium (assembly GCA_031256695.1). Classification (GTDB taxonomy): domain Bacteria; phylum Elusimicrobiota; class Endomicrobiia; order Endomicrobiales; family Endomicrobiaceae; genus JAIRQB01. The sequence continues at coordinate 11,965 of JAIRQB010000086.1, forward strand.
GGAAAGTTGCCGTATCATTGTTAAAGGATATTGAAGAGGCATAGAATGTGAAAGCGCCGCCGTTATTGCTGTTTGGATTTGACTCGGCGCGGTTGGAATCCATCAGCACTTTCATATCGCTGAAATGAAAACTGCGCTTTTCAAAATATATAAAACCGCCTTCTCCGGCAGTATTGTATAGCGCATTTATTTCTTTAGCGCCTATGGTCCCAAAAATAGAATTTGCATCCACATAAAAAACTCCGCCGCCGTCTATAGCGCTGTTATTCCTAAAATCCAAAATGTCTATATTGTCAAAAACTACCGTTGAGCGCTCTGCATAAATAGCCCCGCCTGAACTTGCAGAATGATTGTATTCAAGCAAAGCGTATATATTGTCAAAAATAATGTCTGTATTTTTTAAATACAGCGCTCCGCCGCTACCTTTTAAAGAAGTATTGCTGGTCAAAATAACATCGGTATCGTTAAATCTAAAATACTGGCTTCCAAAATATGCAAAACCGCCTTCCCCGCCATAGTTGAATTCCCCTATTACCTTCTTTATCTCTTTGAATGTCAATTTTGCCGTTTCATTTACATAAAAAACTCCGCCGCCGCCGAGTTCTGTAGTATTGTGATGAAAATGC
>JAIRQB010000089.1 GCA_031256695.1 Elusimicrobiota bacterium
AGTATTATTTTCAATTTAGAGGTTCAAAAAAGTTGGAAATTTAGATGGGACAATGAGTTGATGATATGGAATAGAGTAATAGATAGAATAGAAAATAATGATAACTTTGATATAAACAAGAAATGGACAGTTTTGGATATTGGCATAGGTATGCGGAATAATTACTTTGGCAATAGTCCATTTATGCCTAAAACAGGCAATAAATGGCAGCAAGAATTGAATGGACAGTTGGTATTTGGCTGGAGAGCGCTTGGTTTTCTTGAGACATATTCCAAAATTCAAATTGCTAAACATTATTTTGATGAAGGAATATCTAATTTTAGCGACATAATAAAAATAAAAGATGAACTAAAAAAGGCAAAGCCTTGGCCGTCAAAAGAATCAATAATAATTAAAGACGGTATTATTTGCATAATTTTTGACCAAAATAAACTTGACAGAGTTTTAAAATCTATTGAAGAGAAAACAGCAATCCAATAAAAAAGGAGCGGTTTTTGGGAAATTCCCAGAAACCGCTCCTTTTTATTTCAAACTTTTAAATTTTCAAATACTGTCTTTTTCGCTTTTGAGCATAGTTCTTACTTTTTAACGCTTATACTCATTTTTGCTCTTAACTCTTTTGGCATGAAGGGCAAATTTTGTATTGAGCGTCATAGACTGCGCCGCATTCTGCGCAAACTTTCTTTCCGCTGTCTTCATTTATGCGGCAAGGTTTGCAAATGTGAGATTCAAAACAGGCATTTTCTAATTCCGCTCCGCAATAACTGCAAGAACATCTATTTTCTTTTCCTTTAATATCCATTTTTTTACCTCTGTTTTTAATTTATTTTTGATTTTGTCTGATAATGTTCTATAGCCCGATGCAATGCATCTGCTCCTAAATTGGAACAGTGCATTTTATTGGGCGGCAGTCCCCCTAACTCTTGAGCCACCGAGGCATTTGTAATTTTTAAAGCCTCTTCTATAGTCTTGCCTTTAGCCATTTCAGACACCATAGAAGAAACCGCTATAGCCGCGCCGCATCCAAAAGTCTTAAACTTCACATCCTCTATTTTATCGTCTTTTACCTTTATATAAAAAGTCATCATATCCCCGCATACTGGATTGCCAATCTCGCCAATGCCGTCGGCATCTTCTATCTCGCCTACATTGCGGGGATTTGCGAAATGTTCCATCACTTTCTCGGAATAAGCCATTTTTCCCTCCATTTATATCCGCTAAATTCTATTATTCAATAGAAATTTCTACTCGCCTATTTTGCTGCTGTCCATATGCCGTTTTGTTTGAAACGGCAGGTCTTTCAGAGCCTGCGCCGCGATACTCTATTTTATCCGCCGGTATACCTTGCTCGCGAAGTTCGGCGTATACTGCTCTCGCTCTCATTTTAGACACAAAGAAATTCTTTACAGCAGAGCCGGAAGAGTCGGAATGCCCTTCAACTACTGCTTTCTTAAAAGCATATTTCTTTAAATTGTCCGCCATCTGCTTTACGGTTTCTTTAACTTCTTTTGTCAATTCAACAGCGTCTTTTTTAAAAGTTGACACTAAAAGATTTACTGTCTTCTTAACCGGCTTTTTCTCTTTTTGGACGCGATTTTCAACAGCCGCAAGCAATTCATCGTCAGACATAGCCGCAAGTTCGCTTTTTGTTTTGGTGTTTGCAAGAAACTCTACCGCTTTGTCTTCGGGAGATTTTTCAGGCTCTGCAAAAAATTCTTTTTCTTCGCGCGCTATTTCCTCTTTTGTCTTTTGTTTAAGATTTACTCTATACGTTTTTGAGCGCTGACGCTGAGGCTGAGCGCGAACAGCATTTTTAGGCGCTGCAACTACAGTCAATTGTTTGTCTGCGCTCTTTTTGACATCTTGAACGGCATCGTCTTTCAACTCAATGACATTTTCTTTAGCCGTCCCGCCGTCTGCATTTATATTTTGCCTTTGCGGCGCTTGCCTCTCTCCGTCTTCAAAAGTTTTTTCGCTGTTTCCAACAGATTGGCGCAATTCTGTAAAATCGTCCCCTCTGCCTTTGTATAAATCGTCATCGTCTATAGCCATTGAAGCCACAGTGAGATTTTTATTTTCCGCTAATGAAAATTTATAAGTAAAAGCCGCATTGGCAAAGTATTGCAATAAAGACGAATTCATTTTTATATCGCCGTTTAAACCGATAAAGATATTTTCAGACAAGGCAAAGTCCGCTCCAAAACCGCCGCCTATAACTAAAGCGTCAATTTCTGAAGATTTGATTTTGGCAGTATTTGAAGGGTCTGAAGAAAAATGCACGTCAAATTTCAATTCATTGCCAAGCGCATTGTATTCAGCATAGCCTTTTATATGCCAAGTTATAGAGCGCGTCTTCATAGAGAGTTTGACGCCTCCGAGCGGCGCAAGCCTTATATTGTTTCCGCTTTGAATGGTCAAATTTACGCTTTCATCGCCTCCGCCCGCCTTTTCAACAATTTGCGGATTTGAAATATAGCCCGCTTGCGCGGCTGCAAAAGGCTTTAAATCAAACTTCGCAGAAAGCCAAATTGGAAATTCCATCTCAAAACCGCCGCTAAAATTTACAGTTTGGAATTCTGCCGAAGGAGTTCTGACATTTGCATTCCATAAAATATGCCTATCAGACTTAAAATTCTCTATCCCGCCGCTTAAATTCCATCTCAAATTAAACCAAGCGTCAAAATATCCTCCGTATAAGGTAAATCTCATATCCTCCATTGACGCCTCGTTTTTTTCTCTTTTGGCAGAATTCATCTCATATCCTACAGCGGCGCCGAAAACAAATTCTTTTGAAGTTATGAAACTAAAGCCTGCGAGCATACCGAAAGAGGAATTTTTTAGAGAATTGATATTTTTTGAGATGTTTTCTTTATATTCCAAAGCGGAAATCCCGCCTTCAATCCAGATGCTTTTTCTTATATCTTCGCCTATTCCTTCAGCCTCGTTTATTTGAGAATAAATTTTGCCGCTATATCCATTGTTTATAATCGGCAAAGCCATAATGTCTGCCAGAAAACCGCCGCTTAAAGAATCAGCAATTTGCCGTTCCTGCTCTGTATTTCCCGCCAATGTTTGCAAATAATCCCTAATATCAACGAGGTCGCTTGTATATGGAATATTGGGCGAAAGATTATAAACGGCGTCAAAAGATTCTTTTGCATTGCCTGAAAGGTTTGGAATATCAAAAGAAGGGCGGACGCCGCTTGAAATTGTCAAATATACATATTGATTTTCATAGACCAAACTATATCCGAAGCCTTTTCCAAAATAAAAATCTGTATTTGTAAAAGAGCCTGAAATGCCGCCCTCAGCATATCCTAAAGGCAAAGATATTGCAGTCAAATCGCCGTAGGAAAGCGTTGTTAAAAGAGATAGAGAACTATTGCTTCCTATTTTGATTGTATCAGAGGCTTTTATGCTGTCTATTTTTAAAGTATTGCCGTCCTTTATTAAATCCGCTTCTATATTTCCATTGAGTTCTATTTCTTTCGCCCACACAGTTGCGGCTTTTCCATCAGCCATCTGTAAAACAGCGCCTTCTTTAACAGCAAGACTGCCCAAATTTGCCGTCTCAATATCTGTCAGAGAAAATTTGCCCTCTTTTATATCAATACTGCCGCTATAATCATTTTTACCTGACAGCGCCCATTCGCCTAAACCGAGTTTAACTATCTTATTGGCAGAATTATCAGAGGCTATGCCGCCTTTCATAATAATTTTATTATTGCCTGTGGCATTTAGAGAAAGCGAAGAATTGGATTTTAAATAAATGTCTGCTCCCATTCCGTTTATCGCCTTGTTTCCTTCAAAAATAAAAGCCCCCGACTCAGCGGAAATATTTAACTTTGAATTGTCTGTATAAATAGCGCCGCCATCGTTTTGAGCGGTATTATTGGAAAATTTGCCGAAACCATTTATTGACATAGTTGAAGCCAAAATATAAACAGCGCCGCCGCCTCTTGCCGCGCTATTGCTTGTAAATTCAATTTGCCCATACAAATTCCAAATAGAATTCACATTTGTATAAATAGCGCCTCCATTACCGCTTGAAGCGGTGTTTTTTATAAATTTATTTAATCCTTTAAACAATATATTTGAATTTGTTATATGCAAAGCGCCGCCGCCGTTAGGATTATTGCCCGCTCTGTTAGAGACATTGTTTTCAAAAACATTGTTTTCAAAAACAATGGACGAGGCGTTTGCATAAATAACGCCTCCGCGTTCCTCTGCATAATTATTTAAGAACTTTACTGAAGTAAAACTTAGAGTTGAACTGCGCGCTTCAAAAACGGCGCCGCCCATTGAACCGACAATGCTATCGCTAAAATCATCAAAGACAATATTTTTGAACGATATTTGATTATCGTTTAAAAGAAATCCTTTAAAACCATTACCCGATAAAGAAAAAGAATTTCCTATTATTGAGAAATTGTTCCTATTAGTTGTTCCTAATGCTGTTTGGGCGTAAATATCTGAAGAAATCGCTATATCTGATGAGCCTGTTTGATAAGCGGTGTAAAAACTTGCCCAATTATCAATAGCCCAAACTTGCGAACAGTAAATAAACATTGCGGCAATAAGACATAAAAACTGATTGATTTTTAAATGATTTTTTAATGTAAGCATTTGAACCTCTTATTATATCCCGTTTTCTCGTCGGGGATAGAGTATTTTTTAATTTTCTCAAAAAACATTTTTATAGTTTAAATCTCATTATCGGGGAAACTATGCCATTTTAACAAATAATGGGAACGGATTTTATGTAAAAACTCTTTGAAAAGTCAAGCAGTTTTTGATTTTGGCTAAATTTTTTCCATTTTTATTTTTTTTAATCCAAAACAATTTTTATCGGAATTTTCAATAAGATTTCACTTTTTGCTAAAAAGAATATGATAAAATCAATTGATTTTTAAGTTAAATTTTAGATTTGAGGGGATGTGTATGAAACAGATTTTTAAGACATTGTCAATATCAATTCTTACCGTTTTGTCAATTTCTTTAAATTTATACGCTGTTAATTCAGGGGATTGGACATCTTTTGAAACCATTGTTGCCGATACCGCCTCAACAGATAATATTGTTTTAACAGGCGATATTGTTTTTGAAATGAATTCTCTATCGCTGGGGCATAATTTAGAAATTGACGGAGGTAATTTTTATCTATCAGGG
>JAIRQB010000107.1 GCA_031256695.1 Elusimicrobiota bacterium
AAAAGGCATAGAATGCAGTAAAACAATTAGAATTATTTATCAAGCGCCTGAATAAAAAGTTAAGAAGTATATACAGAAGTTAGAGGAAGAAAATGCTGAATTGAAGGCAAAAAATAAAAGGAGGCTACAATGAAAAGAGTTTTATTGCTTGTCGGTTTGTTGTTTATTGTCGCAGGCTGTTCAAAAAACAATTCAGACGCTCCTGCCACCGCAGAAACATACTATCTAACGACTGAATTTGACACGACTCCCGCAAGAAGTCCAGACGGGTATCTGTATGCCAGTGAATTTGCATATAGATTGAAAGCCACTTTGTTAAATAGCAAGGGACAAATTGTAGATTCTGCTCTTACTTGGAAATGGCGCAATGCTATGACTAGATCTCCAGATGGATATTGGTATAACGCATTCAGCGGGTGGCAGCCGACAAATGAGGGTAGCGGTATGGAAAGAACATCTCAATCAAACCAATATCTTGAACTTCGTATGAATGCGGAAATGCCTGCAGGGCAACTTGGCGATGCTGTGATTACAATTAAGTCAGATAGCAAAGGCGTTGAAATAACGACAAATGTAAGGGCTATTCAAGAACAATAAAAATAAAACGCCGTTTTTAACGGCGCAATAAAAACAAAAGGAGATTCAAAATGAAAAGAAAAGTATTGTGTCTGCTGTTGCTGTTGGTTGGGGGGGGGGGCTAATTGCTGGGTGCATATCGCCGATTGAAAAATATTATATGCGTCCGCTTTATGATGTTCAGACGAAAACCGTTGAAACAGTATCAGGTAAAACCGAGACAAAAGAATTGACAATTTATAAAACGTCTTGGGGCGGCAGAGGAATAACTATGATAACCGCCGGTAAAGGCGAAGAAAAAGCGATTTGTTTTCTTTATAGCGTTGGCGATAGTCAATGGACTTTTGCTAATACTCTTGACTTAAATATAAATGGCAAAGTGACTACATTAAAAGCCGATGAAAAGACAAGCATACGGCAAGTCCTTGCGGCGCAAAGACTTAATGAGGCTTATTATTTCTTTGTTCCGATAAATTTATTGAAAGAATTTAGAAATATACAAACGTTAAAATTTGGAATAGAAGGCAAAATTATTACTATTGACGAAGTTGGAATATCTAAAATAAGAGAGTTTTTGGCAGATTAAAACTTATATCGTTTTGTAGGGGGCTAAATACCCCCTACAAAAATATCTTTTTAAGGAGTCTAAAATGGCAAAGAAAAGGGCAGACCGTCAGTTGACGCCTACTGAAAGGCGATTGGTGACAATAGCGGTAGAAAATCACGTGCCTCATTATTTGTCAAATTGTCTAAATGGATACATTTCAACTATACGGTGCGATATAATGCCGATGAATGAGATATTATCGTCAAAAGAAATTCCCGTTTTTATCTATAAAGGCGGCATTACAAAAGCGATTTGCAAATTCAACGCTTCCGCCAAAACCTGCTCCTATCCGTCTAACAAAACAAAGAAATGCTATTTATACACATAATATATTCGCAAGGATTGTCTGATGTCTTACATCGTCAAAAGAGGCAAAAAGTATTATCTATATACCCGGGTTATTACAATAAACGATAAAGGAAAGCGGATAAAAAAACTTGTAGGCAAAGTTTTAAGTTCCGACAAACAAATAAGCCAAGAGGCTTTAAAAAAGCATACATTGCAAGAGGATGCCGATAAATTAGGCATAGTAAAGAGAAATGTTCCTATTGACGAGTTTTTTAATAGATATTGCAAAGAGTATTCTGAAGGTAAAAAGCGGCAGTTGACAATTTTAAGAGACAATCAAATATGGATACGGTTTAGGCAAACCTGCCCCGAGGTTGTATATGCAGAGCAATTTACCGATGAGGCTTTAATCAATTTCAAATTGCGCCGCAAAGAGAACGGCATAAACAAAAGAAAACTAAAAAATGCGAGTATCAATAGAGAATTAGGAATGCTTAAAAATCTTGCTCGCTGGGGCTATAAAAGGCGCTATTTAAAAGCGAATTATTATGATTTAGTAGAGAAATACAGCACAGAGGATAGCGAGCAAAAGAAGCCTTTTACCGACGAGCAATTTCAGATGTTATTAGATAGAGCCGAATTTCCATATAATACCGCCTATTTGCTTGGTATATATCAAGGTATGCGGCGGAGCGAGATTTGTTATTTGGAAAGGTCTGATTTTGATTTTAACGAAAACACCATTACTATAAAAGCAAAACCTGCTTTAAATTGGTATCCAAAGACAAGCGGTTCAGCCCGTATATTGCCTATTCACCCAAAAATTAGACAATATCTTAAAAATATATATAATAGGGGAGAGAAAGAGAATAAATCATCTTTCTTTTTGTATACAAAATTAGGGCAGTTGCAACCGGGCGGTTTGACTTCTCAGACCACACAATTTTTAAGAGAACTAAATTTACCGAAAGGATTGTCTTTTCATAGTTTGCGACATACCTTTGCCACCCGCATACAAGAGGGTGGCGCTCCGTTGCGTAAGGCAAGTAAATTATTAGGGCATACAAATACCAAAATAACAGAACAAGTTTATACACATTTTCAAGGGCGGGAGCATTTTGACGCTATAAGTAGCGTAAAGATTGACGTAGAACTCCCAAAAATAAGCCAAACGCGCTAACAAACTGCTAACAAATGGCACGTTTGCATATATAAGTTCAAATCCCGCCCTGACAAAATAATTTTGCGGGTGTAGTTCAGCGGTAGAACGTCTCGTTGCCAACGAGAAGGCCGTGGGTTCAAGTCCCATCGCCCGCTATTGATATACAAAACAAAATCCCCGTCTAAAAACGGGGATTTTTTATTTTGTAGACGGGAAATAGCAGTTTTTATATAAATCAAAATGAGCGCAAATGAGCTGACTTTAGCCGAATGTGTTGACAAAATATTGACAAATTATTTTACGGCAAAAACAGCCGATTTTGCCTGTTGAAAGCGTCTATATGTAGCCAATAAATGTTTGTTTCAAAGTTTAAGATATTGAAAGCCGTATTGGATAGCAAAGCGGAGCGGAGTTTTTCATACTCGCCTGTTTTAGCGGGCTTATCAAGTTTTTTGTTTTCAATACTGCAAATATGAAGGTCAAGCGCCCGCCCGTATTTGTGAGCAGAAAATCCCGCGCCCGTTGCGCTGTCGTTTTTCCGCAATCCGCAGTCTGTCAGCCCGCCACCATTTATAATAATACTGCCGAATTGTTCTCTTATAGCGTCTGCAAGTTTTAAAAGGCGCTCGTCAAAAATACTCCATAGAA
>JAIRQB010000220.1 GCA_031256695.1 Elusimicrobiota bacterium
TTTTCTGTTTCTAAAGACCCGCAAAGGCATATTTTAAACGGAGTTTATCTTGCTATGGAGGACGGATTGTTAAAGATGGTATCTACAGACGGCAGAAGATTGGCTTATATTTTTGAAGAGGTAATGAATGCCAAAACAAAAAAGAAAGCCATAGTGCCTACAGCCGGTGTAAATCTTATCTTGAAAATTATAAGCGGCGATACAAAAGAAGAAAATATAAAAATGGGATTGTCTGAAAATCAAATAGGCATAGCATTTGACGATATTGTTATACTTTCAGTCTTAATTGAAGGTAGTTTTCCAAACTATGAACAAGTGATAGCGCCGGATAATGACGGATTTTTGTTGCCGAGGCCAAAATGGTCTATAGTCATAAATAATAAGGAAATGCTTAATGTAATAAAAAGATTTAAAGCAATGACAGATGACGATTTCATATATGGGCTTTTCTTTTCTTTTGACAAAAATATATTAAAAGTTTCTGCCACAGCAACAGGAATAGGATGTGTAGAGTATGAGGTAACATACATAGATAAGCCGGGCGAAATAGAAGTTCCCTTTGAAACAAGTCTTAACTCAGAATATATAGGGGATGTCTTAAAAAATATTGAAGAAGATTTTTCAGTTTTTGAATTTTCTATACCATCAAATCCTGTATTGATACGTCCTCAAGGCAATAAAAAATATCTATGCGTAGTGATGCCGATGAAAATGGACATATAGAGATATAAAAGATTTCAGTATAAACTTTATAACTTTGCAGTTTTGGAAAAAAGATAGAAGCAAGAAATAAAAAAGCGCGCTATTAAATGAAATTCATATTCGCTTAAATAGACGGAGCGCGGCAAGACAGGCGGATTTTTGATAAACAAAAGGCAGTTAGAAATATAAAATTAAGGACGGCAAGACGAAAAAGTTTTTTTAGAAAGTTTCAGGCGTAGAGATAATAAAATTTTCAAAAGACAAACATCTTTTTGGCGGAAGGTTAACGACCTTCTCATATCCGTAAATCTATACAAATAGAGCCGTTGTTTAACGCGGATATAGTTTGACCCCAAAGAGTGCCGGATATATTAAAACTTCCGCCGCATAATGCGGCGGGGTTTTTACGGCATTTATTTGTGGAGTCAAACTCACAAGTAGATGCCGTTTTTTTATTTTTAGAAGCGCTGTTTGCTTTTTGCAATTTTCTGCAAGAAGGTTAAATCTCTTATTTAAGGAGTGATAAAAAGAAATAAGGCAAAACAAAATCTAAATGTAAATTATTTTTGGCGGAAGGTTGACGACCTTCTCATACAGCGCGTTTTTATAAACGCGCCGTATAGTTTGACCCCAAAAACAATGCGGAATTTTCTATTCGCTTCTCGGATATGCAAATAATCGGCTATATCCGATTGGCTTTATTTTGCATTATAGAGGTCGGCTGTTATCCCCCGCTAAAAATAGAAAGGGGATAATATGATTAAACAAGCCGTATTAAAGACAAAAGAATTTTTGACAAAATTTGCAAAGAAGCAAGACAAACAAAATCCGCCGCCGTCTTTGCAAAATTTAGACGCGGGAAAATTTTGCAATCACTCAGTTTTTAATAAAAACAGTTTTTTAATAGTTTTGTTTTCAACAATAGCCGTCAAAATTATTTTTGCGGGCATTTTGCCTATAACTTCCGACGAAGCGTATTTTGTTCTATGGGGACGTCATCTTGATTTCGGATACTATGACCATACTCCGATGATAGGCTGGATTTTATATTTGATGAATTTTACAGGCAGTTCGGCTTTTATTATGCGGTTGCCTGCTATAGCGTTTAGTTCCGTTGTCGGCATCGGCATTTATACCGTTTTAAAAGAGGACGGAGGACAAAAAGCCTTTTTAATTTCATCCCTTTATCTGCTGTCTCCTCTAAACATTTTCAACATTCTCGCAGTCAATGACTCGCCGCTTTTTTTCTTTTCATTTTTTTCCTGTTTTTTTCTTTATTTAGCGTTAAAAAAAGAGCGACTCCTTTATTATGCCCTCTCGGGCATATTGTTAGGATGCGCTTTTTTATCAAAAGAGATAGCCGTTCTATTAGGTTTTTCCTATCTGCTTTACTTCTTGTTTTCTCAAAAATCTTTCCAAAAAACATCTGGTTTTGCGCTTTTATTTGCCGCTATTTTTCCTTTTGCCGCATTATTTATCGCATATAATTATTTTCACAACTGGGCGAACATTCTTTTTAATGTTTTCAACCGCAACAAAGAAGAAGTTTTTGAGATTTACAAACCGCTTGCCTTTATTTTGTCGTCTCTTTATTTGTTAACCCCGCCAATAGCGTTTTACCTTGTAAAAAAACGAAAAACTTTAATGCAGTCGGCATTTTCAAAAAAGGATTTTTCTGTTTTTCTTTTTGCCTTCCTTTTCCCGCTTTTATTTTTCGCTCTAATTTCTTTTAAAGCGGTTGTAGGTTTGCATTGGCTAATTTCTTTTTATCCGTTTATGTATATTTTGTTGCCGCAATTTTTGTCTCAAAGCGAAATTATAAATAGCGTTAAATTTACAACTTTCTTTTCTGTGGCTCATATCCTAATAGCCTTTGTTGTTTTATCCTTGCCAATTTCTCTAATCAAAAATAATCCTAATTACAATTTGATAGCGATGAGCAAATATCCGCAAGAATTATTAAGAGTTTTAAATTCTAATGAAAACAATTTTGTATTTGCCGCGCCTTCATATTCCGACGCTTCTATTTTAGAGTTTTACAGCGGTAAAAGAACGATTCTTTTCGGCAAAGGCTCAAAATATGCGAGACAAAACGATTTTTGGACGGATTTTAAAGCGTTAAACGGCAAGAACATTTTAATTGTCCGAAATTCCCGTCCGGATGCCGGCGAATATCAGCCTTTTTTTGATTATATTTCAGAAGAAGAGTTTTACCTCAAAGGCGCTCGGTTTTATTTTGTAAAAGGATACGGCTTTAAATATGAAGTTTATAAGGAGAGAATTTTGTCTGCAATAAAAGAAGAGTTTTACAAAGTCCCCAAATATCTGCCGATGCCGAAAAAGGAAAAAGACAAAGGATTTATTGGAAAATATTTTTAAAAGACGGTCAAAAGTGAAAAGTTAAGAGTTGTGAGTTTTGGCTTTGCGAACCGATGGGTAAAACTGCTCGCCAGTTTTGCTGTAATCTAGTATGCGCTTTGTCCGACTTTCATAAAACAACGTTTGCTTCCGCTTCCTTGCCGTCCCGCCTCGCCTTCCGAAAATCAAAATTTAAAACTCAAACTTCTTAATTGTCGTTTATCGTTTATTTTGCAAAAGAAATTTACAGAAAATTTATAATAAGGACCTCGCGGCTGTCCGCATAGATGAATTCAATAGTCTGATATAATCGGCAAATCAAACAAAGCGGCAGTTTCATCAAGGAGGAGGAAAAATGCATTATTCAAAAGAAGTAGAGAGGATGTATTGCGTAGCAAAGGGTCCAGACCACGGTCCAGCGCCTATACCTGAAGAGGGCAAATGGGTTCAAGCCAGAGAAATTAAAGACATTAGCGGTTTGACGCACGGAGTAGGCTGGTGCGCGCCTCAACAAGGCGCTTGTAAATTGACGCTCAATGTCAAAGACGGCATTATAGTAGAGGCTTTAATTGAAACTATAGGCTGTTCAGGTATGACGCATTCTGCCGCTATGGCGGGTGAAATTTTGACGGGCAAGACTATACTTGAAGCGCTAAATACTGATTTAGTATGCGATGCCATAAATACCGCTATGCGCGAATTGTTTTTGCAAATAGTCTATGGCAGAACTCAAAGCGCTTTTTCTGAAAACGGTCTTGAAGTAGGAGCGGGTTTAGAGGATTTAGGCAAAGGGACGCGCTCTCAAACAGCCACAATTTATTCAACTTCAGCAAAAGGAACCCGCTATTTGGAAATGGCGGAAGGCTATATCACTAAACTCGCATTAGACGATGAGGATTTGATAATAGGTTATGAATTTGTGCGTCTAGGGGTTATGATGGAAAAAATTTCCAAAGGGACAGAGCCTAAAAAGGCATTAGAAGAGGCGACGGGGCATTACGGCAGGTTTGAGAATGCGGCAAAATATATAAATCCGCGCCAAGAATAATCATAAAAGGCAATTAAAAATTATGAATTGAGAATTAAGGAGATTTTATGTCTATAACATTTGAAGGTTATGAAAAAAGGATAGATAAGATAAATGATGTTTGCAGGAAAAACGGCATTAAGGGTTTAGAAGATGCCGCTAAAATTTGCAAAGAGCGCGGCATAGATGTTGATAAAATAGTCAAAGGCACTCAGTTGATTGCTTTTGAAAACGCTTCTTGGGCATACACTTTGGGCTGCGCGCTTGCTTTAAAAAGAGGCGTTAAAACGGCAGAAGAGGCGGCAATTTGCATAGGGGAAGGGTTGCAGGCTTTTTGCGTCCCCGGCTCTGTAGCGGAGCAAAGGCAAGTGGGGCAAGGACACGGCAATTTGGCGGCTATGCTTTTAAATGAAAATACAAAATGTTTTTGTTTTTTAGCGGGGCATGAGAGTTTTGCCGCCGCAGAAGGCGCTATAGGCATAGCGCGCACTGCCAATAAGGTTCGCAAAGAGCCTTTGAGAGTTATTTTAAACGGACTCGGCAAAGATGCCGCTATGATAATTTCCCGCATAAATGGTTTCACCTATATGCAGACTGAATTTGATTATTCCAATGACGAAATAAGGATAGCCGCAGAATATAAGTATTCAGACGGCGATAAGGCAAAAGTCCGCTGTTACGGCGCAGACGATGTCCGCGAAGGCGTAGCCATAATGCAATTAGAGAAAGTAGATGTTTCTATCACAGGCAATTCCACAAATCCAACGCGTTTTCAACATCCCGTAGCGGGAACTTATAAAAAGTGGGCTAATGATAACGGCAAAAAGTATTTTTCTGTAGCCTCAGGCGGCGGAACGGGGCGGACATTGCACCCTGACAATATGGCGGCAGGTCCCGCTTCTTACGGTATGACAGACACTATGGGGCGTATGCATTCTGACGCTCAATTTGCCGGGTCCTCCTCTGTCCCCGCTCACGTAGAGATGATGGGTCTTATAGGTATGGGGAATAATCCAATGGTAGGCGCTTCGGTAGCGGTTGCTGTGGCAGTCCAAGAGAGTTATAAAAAATAAAGGCAGTTATAACTTATAATTTAAAAGCGCAATAAAAAAAAGAGACTCGGCAAATAACCGAGTCTCTTTTTTTGTTTTACGAAAAACAATTTACTTCTTTATTGTAGGGTCTATTGTGGCTTTAAATGCCGCTTCTTTCGTCTGCCCCATCTTTATTGTGGATATTGAAGGGCGGAAAGCGCCTGCATTTTCATCTCTGCCCTGCAAAACATAACGGGGCGTCGGGTTTTTCTTCTGCAAATCTTCCCACGCTATCAAGCCCAATTTCCCAAAACTATTGTCATACAAGCGGTTTATGATTAAACCCAATTTTGTATCAGGGAATTCGCTTATCATATTGAAATCGCCGGAACTGTCGCCCGCTACAAAAACAGGACCATACCCGTATTTCTTAACCAAAACTTGGTTTATAGCGGTAACTTTGCCCGCGCGCTGAGTTTGAGGATATTTATTTGAATAATCGTATTCGGGCAAGTATTTTCCTTTTTTATCAAGTTTAATTTTCATTCCAATGACATTTTCTTCGGGAACATTGTATCCGTATTTTGTTCCTGCAAAAACGCGCACAACATTGTCAAGCGAGGCGCTGCAGACATATACATCTATGCCGTTTGCGCGCAAGACAGCCATTAAATTTACCATCTCAGGCTGAATGCGCAAGCCGGATTTATATTTATAAGACACAACTCCCGCTTTACCGGGCAAACTCGCCGGGCTTTCTAAAACGTAAGTCCCTATTTTTTCTTTCAAATTGAAGTCATCAGATTGTTCCGAAACTGCCTTGACTTCATCAACAGTCATACCTACAAATAAATAGAGAACCCAAGGATAACTGATGTCAGCGCTGAATTTATCGCCTATAGCCTCGTAAAGAAAAGCCAATTTTGCCTGCCAATCTTTGAATTGGTCGGTTTTTTGAATGTCGGCAAGAGACATTTTTTGCTCTTTGATGTAATTGTCATAGATAAAAGCATAATCTGCTTCTAAATCCGCGCCTATCAATTTTATATTGATGGGATTTCCATCTTTATTTTTAAAGTCGTCGCCAAAATTATCTTTTGGAACGCCGTTATAAATAGCCTTAGCAAATTCTTTAGGCGTAGCCTTAAATAAGATATTGGCTATCATATAGCGGAAAAGCGCCTCTTCTGTGTCGTTAAAAATACAGGTTTGGTCCCAATCAAAGACAGCGTAGGGTTTTTTATCCGCATTATAATCCTTACTCTTATTGCCTACTGTATCAATGAGTTTTTGCAACTGGGCTCTTGTGTTTTTATCCCACTTGCCCGCATCTAGTGTTTTTGCATCAGCCGCCCAGGCTGTAACCGTTATTGAAAACGCAAACACTACAGC
>JAIRQB010000165.1 GCA_031256695.1 Elusimicrobiota bacterium
GATTGTCATCGCCTATATAGACGAAGAATTATTTCCTCAAGCCTTTGCTTTTTCAATAAAACTCTCTCAATCGGGCTTGAATGGAAATAAAAAAATATCGGTTTTCCCGCCTGCGGCAGGCAAGAATTTAAGTTCGCAATTGAAATTTGCCGATAAAATTGGAGCGGATAAAACTTTTATTTTTGCCAAGACTGAATTTGAAAATCAAACTCTAATCCTCAAGAATATGAAAGATAAAACTCAAAGCGAGGTTAAAATTTCCTCTCTACTTTAAAAAGAAATTGAAAGTGTAAAGTTAAAAGGTTCTGTCAATGAAAACAGCCGCTCCCTTTTGGATTATAAATGCGCTTTTTGTCGCCGTCCGTTTTTTTTGCGCTTGGCAAATTGAACTCTTGCCTTCAGAAGCCCGCAATTTTCTATATTCGCAATTTATAAATCTTTCTTATTTGGATTCCCCGCCTCTGTCCGCTTATATAATCAAAATCTCAACTCTCCTGTTAGGAAACAGCGAATTTGCCGTCCGTTTTCCTTTTATAATTGCATTTTTGGCGGCAGTCTATTTCTTTTATTTGTCCGTTCAAATTTTATTTGGGCAAAAAACAGCCTTTTGGAGTTCTGTCCTCATAAATATGCTCCCCTTTTCTTTCTTTGACGGAATTTTTGCAAACGGCAATTCCTTTTTTCTATGTTTTTCTATCCTTTCTTTTTTTATTTTTCTGCTGATTTTAAACGGCAAAAACAAAAATTTATGGTATTTATTAGGCGTCTGCTGGGGACTTGCCGCTCTGACTAAATATAGCGGCTTTTTTATAATAATTTCAGTTTTTCTGTTTTTAATTTTCTCAAAAGAAAACAGACATCTCTTAAAAAATAAAGAGCCTTATTTTGCCGCGCTTATAGCGGCGGCATTTTTCAGCCCGGTTCTCATCTGGAACATTGAAAATCATCTTGCCGCTTTTGTCCGCATTTTGCAGATTTTCTCTCTCTCGCAAATTTCCGCATCGTCTTTTTTTAAACCAGTTATAATTCAAATTTTATATTTAACGCCCTTGCTTTTTGCTTTGTTTCTTTTAAGCGCCGCATCGGCATTAAAGACATTTTATAAGAGCAGGGACGGCATTTCAGTCATAATTTTTGCCTTCGCCGTCATTCCAATTCTCTTTTTTTCTCTTTTGGCGGTTTTTTCCGTCAAAGACGCATATTCAGCGGCTTTTGGATATTTTCTTTTAAGCGCCGTTTGCGTCAAAGACGGCGCGGCATATTTTCGGCAAAAAAAATGGTTTAAATTTTACTCATTCCTTTGCGGCGCGCTATGCATAGTTTCTATTGTTTTAACAGTTTTATTTTTAAACGGAAAAATATCTGTCCCGCAAAAACTTCTCTCATATTGCAATTTTGAAGGCGCTTATCGGGGATATGAAAAACTGCAGCCTCAAATAGATAAAATTGCGCAACGCTATATTCTCAAAAATAAGCCTTTTATTCTTGCGGCAGATTCTGCTATCGCCGACCAAATGTTTTTTTATATGCGGAAATATGCAGTCTTTTGCATAAACGGCGGGCTCGGAGACTATGATTTTTTGCAGACAAATCTGACAACTCTTAGAGGCAAAACAGCAATTTTTATTTCAGACAGGGAGGACTTCCAGCCGCGCAAAGAATACGGAGCGGCTTTTTCCTCTTACAGCGCGCCCTTTGAAATCGCCGCAGATATGGGAGCAGACAATAAAGAAAAAAAAGTTTTTTATGCGGCAAAATGCCGAGTTTTTGAGCCTTCAAAACTAGAACAATACAATGCCAAGAAAGAGAAAATAGGCGAAAAAGAAAATCTGCCGAGCGCGCTGATAAAATACGACCGCAATTTATTTAAATTTATAAACAGAAAACTGAATTATCCTCTCTTTAATTTTATAACGGCGCCCGTCTCTTATCTGGACTCCAAAGGCTTTAATTCAACTTTTTTCATAATTTTGATTTTATCCATTGCCGCTCTCTTTAACGTAAAAGGCGGAAAGTTTTGGCTGTATTTGGCTTTGTTTGCAAGCGCTTTGATAGTTTCAACTTTGTTAAATCTCACATTGAAAGACTATTTTGACAGAGCGCGCCCAATATCTGTTTTTGGACAAGAAAGCGTCAACTTTTTCTATGAAATTTTATATTCAAAATCTTTTCCATCGGGGCATACTCAAGCGGCATTTGCTATGGCTGTTTTCACATTTATGACGTCGGCTAAGACGCGGTATAAAACCACCTGCATTCTTGCCGCTTTTTTGACGGCATTTGAAAGAATTTATGTAGGCGCGCATTTTCCTGCAGACGTTTTGGTAGGCGCCGTTTTAGGTTCTGCCTGCGCTTTTTCAATCGTTAAATTGTCAGAAATAGCGGAAAGCCGCCGAAAAGATAAAAAAAGCGCTGAAAAAAAATACAGTTGGAGAATGAGGAAATAAAATGGATGCTTCTATCACTTGGCAGATTGTTTTGATTTTATTTTTGGGAGGTTTTTGCGCGGCTTTTATAGATTCAACAGTAGGAGGCGGAGGGCTTATTTCAGTTCCAGTCCTTATGTCTTTAGGGCTTCCGCCGCATATCGTTTTAGGCACAAATAAAGCCGCGGCATCTATGGGCGCTGTCTCAAGCGTTTTTTCTTTTTGGAAGGCGGGCAAAATTAAATTTAAAAATATAAGTCTGTTGATTTTTTTGTCTTTTATGTTTTCCGCGGCAGGAGCATTTGCCGTAACCTTGCTTGACGAATCTTTTATGAAACAGATAGCGGTATTCCTGCTTATAATCGCCGCTCTATACACTTTTTTAAAAAAAGATTTTGGAAAGGCAAAAACTCAAAAAAAGACGGGAAAACTCTATATTATCATAGCGCCTGTATTTGCCTCGGCAATAGGCTTCTATGACGGATTTTTTGGACCTGGGACAGGCTCTTTTCTAATTTTTTCTTTTTTGTTTTTAGGCTATAACTTT
>JAIRQB010000167.1 GCA_031256695.1 Elusimicrobiota bacterium
TTTTGATACAATCCTTTGCGTAAATGATTTAAATAATCTTTAACGGAGGCTTCAATGAATATAGCGCAAAAACTTATTTCAAAACATTTAATTGACGGAAAAATGGAAATAGGCGCTGAAATAGCGCTCAAAATAGACCAAACTTTAACTCAAGACGCCACAGGCACTATGGCTTATTTGCAATTTGAAGCGATGAAAATAAAAAAAGTTAAAACAAAATTGTCCGTCAGTTATATTGACCACAACACTTTGCAAAGCGGTTTTGAAAATGCAGACGACCATAAATTTTTGCAGACTATAGCGGCTAAATACGGGATAGTTTTTTCTCCCGCGGGAAACGGCATTTGTCATCAAGTTCATTTAGAAAGATTTGGAGAGCCGGGCGCTTCTCTTATAGGAGCGGATTCTCATACTCCTACGGCAGGCGCTTTGTGTATGCTTGCTTTCGGCGCGGGCGGTTTAGATATTGCCGCCGCAATGGCGGGAGCGCCTTTTTATATAACTATGCCTAAAATTGTCCGCGTAAATTTGAAAGGCGCTTTAAAAGGCTGGGCTTCCTCAAAAGATATTATTTTAGAGATTTTGCGGCTTTTAACCGTCAAAGGCGGACGCGGCGCAATTTTTGAGTTTTCAGGCGAAGGCGTTAAGACTCTTTCTGTTCCGCAAAGGGCTGTAATTACAAATATGGGCGCTGAATTGGGCGCTACCACATCTCTTTTTCCGTCTGACGAAATCACAAAAGATTTTTTAACTCGGCAAGGGCGACAACATACTTGGCTTCAAATTGAAGCAGACAGCGACGCTCATTACGATGAAGAAATAACGGTAGATTTAGCCTCTCTTGAGCCTTTAATATCTCTGCCGCATTCCCCCGACAATGTAAAAAAAGCAAAAGAAGTCAGAGGCATAAAAGTTGACCAAGTCTGTATCGGCTCTTGCACTAATTCATCTCTGTCAGATATGCTTCTTATAAGCGAAGTTTTGAAAGGCAAGAGAATAAATAAAAATGTGAGTTTTACTGTGTCCCCCGGCTCAAGACAAGTTCTGTCTATGCTTTCCTCAATCGGAGCGCTGACTCCTATCATTGAAAGCGGAGCAAGACTTCTTGAATGCGCTTGCGGACCTTGTATAGGTATGGGGCAATCGCCTAAAAGCGCAGGTATTTCAGTGAGGACTTTCAATAGGAGTTTTGAAGGAAGGAGCGGGACAAAAGACGCTTTGGTTTATCTTGCCTCTCCTCAGACGGCAATAGCAACGGCTCTATCAGGTGAAATTTGTTGCCCTAATGAATACTTTGGCGGAGATGCTCCTAAAATAGCGTTATCTAATAAATTCTATATAGATGACAATCAATTTATAATGCCTGCGGCAGATAGCGGAAAAATTGAAATTATAAGAGGTCCCAATATAAAACCTCTTCCAAATTTTGAGCCTCTGCCTGACAATCTAACGCTTCCTGTAGTTTTAAAGACAGCAGACAATATAACCACTGACCATATCATCCCCGCAGGTTCTAAAGTTTTGCCTTTCCGCTCCAACTTGCCGAAAATTAGCGAATTTACTTTCGGCGCTATTGATAAAGATTTTGTAGAGCGGGCAAAATCCGCTAAATCAAGCATAATAATAGGCGGGGAAAATTATGGGCAAGGATCTTCCCGCGAACACGCCGCTATGGCTGTCCGTTTTTTAGGCATTCGCATAATTTTGGTAAAGTCTTTTGCCCGTATTCATCTTGCCAATTTAATAAATTTCGGCATTTTGCCTCTTACTTTTGAAAATGTCGCAGATTATGACCTCGTCAACTTAAACGATATTTTAGTTTTTGAAAATCTTGCTGGAAGTTTAAAAGGAAATATTCCGCTTTACGCTAAAACTCCAAAAGGCGCAATTTCTCTTAAATATGATTTAACAGAGCGCCAAAAAGATATTGTCTTTGCAGGCGGTTTTCTAAATACTATGAGAAATTAAGGCTTGCCTTAATTGTTTGCGTAAAATTTGAGTTTTTATTTTATTTATAAAGGAGGCGGCGCTATGTAGAGCCTTGTAAGATAATAAAAGCAGGTAAAAAAATTAAGGGAAGAGGAGCGGTAAAATGAAAAAAACAATTATTGCAGTATTTGTTTTAAGTTTTGTTGTTTCAAGCGCTTTTGCGAAAATCAGCGTGAAAGGGACATATGATTTTAACGGAGACGATGACGGCTATAAAACAGACAGCGGTCTTTCTCTTTCAGGCGAATATCTTTGGACTTTCGGCAGGGTTGTCAGCATTGGAGTAGGCGCGGAATATCTATTGCCGAGGGATGCGACAGATATATCTTTTTTACCCATCTATACGACAGCCAAGTTTAAAATTCCCGCAGTTGGATTATATGGGAAATTGAATTTAGGATATAGTATTTTGGCTAACAATGATATTCCCGATTCAAGCGTTACGGGCGGCGTTTATATTTCTGAAGCAATAGGCTATGAATTGCCTCTGGGCTTATTCTTTGAATTAGGCTATGCAACCTATTCTTATTCATATGATTATAAGGCTATCGCCAGCGGCTCAACTTCTTATACAAAGATGTATTTAGGCGTCGGTTATCTATTCTAATTTCACAAAAAAAACAAAAAGAGTCTTCCCAAAAGAAAAGCATTTTTTTTCTTATATTTATGGGAAGACTCTTTTTTTGCTCTTTGCTGTAATTTTGCGTTTTTTTCTCTTTTCTTTTTAAACAAAGCGTCAATTTACTAAACGCAGTATCCATTGTTTAGAGAGATTTCCACTCTTTGCAAACATCAACCCACTCTGCAGCCCTTGAAGTCTGATTCAATTCCTCTATAGTCATCTCTATATAAGAAGAGCCGCTTCCGCAAGCGGGAAAAACTGTTGAAAATCTTTTCAAAGAAATATCCAAATAAATATCAATAGAAGCGTCTATATCAAAAGGACATACTCCG
>JAIRQB010000106.1 GCA_031256695.1 Elusimicrobiota bacterium
TTTTCTTTTCATTTCTTTTTTTCTCTCTGAAAGTTTTGTATCAGCCCAGCAAGCCGATATAAAACAGCAAGCCTCTAAACTTTCCAACATTGAAAGAAATTTAAGACAGAAACAAGACGAACAGGTAAAATTGTTAAGACAAGAGAGAATTGTCAAAAGAGATTTGCAATTCTTAAACAATGAGTTAAGAAAAGTTGAAAGGAGACTTAATGACTTATCGCGCGACATCAAAGAAGCGGAGAGAAATTTAGCCGCCGCTTCAAAAAATTATAAAGAAGCCTCTGAAAACAGACAGACTTGGAACGATGCTGTTCTTGACGAAATTTGGCTTTTTCACAAAATGTCTATTTTGAGAAATTATGAAAAAAATCCAATTGAATATAAGATAAGAGAAGCGGGCATTAAAAATAAGAAGGGAAAATTTGACACGGAGCAGAGGCGCGCCGCCTTGTCTGCATCCGATATGGAAAAGTGGCAAAAGGCGCGCAATAATTTGCAGTCTTTACGAGATAGAGAGAGTAAATTATTAAATGAGAGAAAAGGTCTTGTAGAGGAAAAAAATAAACTTCTTAAAACTACTTCCGCGCAAAGGCGTCAGGCTGAAAAGGAAATAGCGGAATTGCAAGAAAGCGCAAGAGCCTTGCAAAGAGTAATGCAAAAGTTGACTCAAGAAAGCCGCAAGAGAGAGGATGAACGCAGGATAGCAGAAGAAAAACGCATTCAAGCCCAAAGAGAAAAGGAAAGACAGGCGCAAACGGCTAAAGGGCAGCCTCAAATAAGACCGGCTCAAGACAGCGCCGGCTCTTTAAGACCCCGCTCTGAAATATCAAGGGACATAAGGACGGCTGAGTCAAAAAAGAGGAGAAGCATACTGTGGCCTGTAGACGGGCGCATAATTCAAAATTTCGGCAAGAATCTTCATAGCGAATTAAATACCTTTGTAATAAGCAATGGAATTAAAATTGATGCGGGAGATAGAAGTTCAGTCAGAGCCGTAGATGATGGAACAGTCGTATATTTGGGCGCTTTCCGCTCATATGGAAATGTTGTAATCATAGACCATCAAGGATTTTTCTCAATTTACGGACAGTTGACGTCTATTTTTGTAAAAGACAATCAAATGGTCAAAAGAGGGCAGAGTATAGCGCAATTGGGCGCAGGCGCTAATTCCGTTTTATATTTTGAAATCAGGCGCGACAATGTGCCTGACAATCCGATGCTTTGGCTGAGGAGATAAGCGGATATTATATTTTGAAATCAGGCGCGGCAGCGCCGGCAATGCGATATTGAGGTTTAAGGAGATAATATGAGGTTTAAAAGAAAGAATTTTCTGTTAATTTTATTTTTTGTTTTTTTTGCATCGGCTCAGAATCTTTCTGCGGCAGATGAAACATATGACAAATTGAAAATAATGATAGAAGTGATGGAACATATCAAGAATAATTACGTAGACAAGAAAGAAACAAAAGATATGGCTGTTGACGCTATAAGGGGAATGGTAGGGGCGCTTGACCCTTTTTCTCAATATATGGAAGAAAAAGCTTTTAAAGATATGAAAGAAGAAACTGCGGGCGAGTTTAGCGGAATAGGCATAAGGATAATGACAAAAGACAATTTTATTACGGTGGTATCGCCGATTCCCGACACTCCCGCATATAAAGCCGGTATTTTGCCGGGGGATAGGATAGTAAAAATCAATGGAAAATCCGCTCTCAAAATGTCCCAAGAAGAAGCGGTAAATATGATGAAAGGAAAGGCGGGGACAAAAGTCACTATTACAGTGGCAAGAGACAGCGCGCCGGAAACTATCAATTTCACATTGATAAGAGACACAATAAAAATAGAGACTGTCAGAAGCGCTATGCTTGACGGGAATATCGCATATATAAAACTTGCAGAATTTAACGCTAAAAGCGCCCAAGATGTAGAGGAAGCGCTTGATAAACTTGTCAAACAAGGAGCAAAAGGATTGATTTTTGATTTGCGGAATAATCCCGGCGGCTTATTAGACAGCGCTATTGATGTAATAAGTCTCTTTATAAAAGATAAGAGAACTGCTTTGACGACGAAGGGAAAAACAGAGGCTACAAAGAGAGAATACTTTACTTCAGGCAAAGCGAAGTTTGACAAAATTCCGATTATTGTTTTGGTAAATATGGGGTCTGCATCGGCTTCTGAAATTGTCTCAGGCGCTCTGCAGGATTTTAAAAGGGCTTTGATAATGGGCGCAAATACTTTTGGAAAGGGAAGCGTTCAAACTATTTTCCCTCTGCCCGACGGCACTGCATTGAGGCTCACCATAGCCAAATATTATTTGCCTTCGGGAAGACCTATTATAAGAATGCAAACGCCCGACGGCAAAAACGGAATAACGCCCGACATTGAATTTAAAATCAGCAGAGAAGACGAAATCAAACTTTATATTCAATCTGATTTAATACTTGAAAAATATAAGAAAGGCTCTGCCGCTGTTTCAAAATCAACTTCCGCTTCTGTATCAGCCTCTTCTAAAACGGCAAACGCTAAAAATAAAAATGTCAAAGCGGATAAGAAAGACAAAGACGATATAGACGATGAAGTGTTAGCGCAAGCGGTAAAAATAATGAAAGAAAATAAAGTTGAAGAGTCTATAATGAAGATTAAAAAATAAAGGATTGGATTATGGCTGATTTGTCAAACTTTCCAAAAGTCAGAAGCCCATTGCCTCAAGAATACAGCGATGTTTATAAAAATTGGTATAGCATAAACAGAAACGGCGGCAATGCAATGTCTTTTCTTTCGCAAAAAATGGAAAGTTGGATGCATAAACAAATTGCGAAAGATTCTTCGCAGGCTCAACAATACGTATTAGAACTTGGCGCTGGGACATTAAATCATTTGAAATATGAAAAGAATGTAAAGCATTACGATATAGTAGAGCCTTTTAAAAGCCTGTTTGAAAATAGTCCTAATTTGAGCAGAGTGAGAAATATTTATGCCGACATAGCGGATATTCCGATTGAAAATAAATATGACAGGATAATATCTTGCGCCGTTTTAGAACATATAGAAAATTTACCTGAAGTGATTGCTAAAGCGGCATTGATGTTATGCGGGGGGGAGGGGGGCGCAGAAAAGTTAAGAGTTAAAAGCGAAGAGTTAAGAATTGCGGGCGGAGCGCCTGCTGCTCTGAGTTCAAAATTCCTCGCAGGCATTCCATCAGAGGGCGGTTTGTTGTGGAAAAACAGTTGGCGTTTTACAACTGGATTATCTTATAGATTGAAGTATCATCTTAAATATGACGTTCTTATGAAATACGAGCATATAAATACAGCAGATGAAATAATAGAAGTTATCAGGCATTTTTTTGAAATTGTCAAAATTAAAAGATTTGGATTTGGAAAACATCTTTCCTTATATACTTTTATAGAAGCCTCTCATCCTTATTTGGAAAAATGCAAAAAATTTTTATCAGACGGGAAATAAGAAAACAGAAAATACAATAGGTTTTAGACGTCATATTCATTAGAGCGGAGCGGCAAAATGCAAAAAATAAAAATACAGAATGTCAAAGAGCCTTT
>JAIRQB010000184.1 GCA_031256695.1 Elusimicrobiota bacterium
AGAATGAACTTGCCGACATTTTCAGGTTGATTATAGGTTTGGCTACTGATAAAGAGGCTAGAAGCAGAGTTGTAGGATATGAAGCATTGGAGAATAGTATTGGAAAAACTTTGTCAGGCGGCGCTTGGTTACAATTATCTAAATCTCATTTAGATATTTTTTCAGTTGAAAAAAGCAAAGAAGGAGATGAAACTTATATCTCGATAAAAGAAAGAAAAAACATAGATCCATTGTCAACAGATGAAATTTTGAGTCTTATTAAAAGAGCGCTTGAAAAATATATTAAATAACAGACAAAACGCAAAATAGGCAGAGACTATTGCCATTCTCAAAATCCGGGATGAGTCAATTGCCCAATGAATAATGACTGCAAAAATATACTGAAAAAAACCATAAAACTTTTGTAAGGAGATTAGAATGTTGACTAACAATGTAAAAATGAAAGTGGGTTTGCTGTTTGCAGTTTTTCTTTGTTTTGTAACCATAGGTTGCGGCGTCAATATGACTAAATTAAAAACTCAAGCGGAGCAAGGAAATCCTGATGCACAATATAGATTGGGGTTGATATATTTAGATGGAAAATATGAGAATATTCAAAAAATAGATAAGAAATTTGCTACTAGTCTTCTTGTATATTATAGAGCAGATAGAAGTTTAAGAGACGAAAAAGCATATGAGTTGTTTTATCTATCGGCAGAAAAAGGGGGCACTAAAGCTACAGAACAATTATTGGCGGGAGGAAATAATAATAATGGATATGCTAACTATTATCTTGGCGCTATGTATTACAATATGAAAGAGTATGTAAAGGCATTAGAGCATTATAAAAAAGCATCGGGTTCTATCAGCACTTATAAAGATGCCGACGCCAAATATAAAATAGGGATGATATTTTACAATGGAGAGGGAATAGAGCAGGACCGTAAAATGGCGTTTGAATGGTTTCGGAAATCACATATGACTAACCATAGTGTAGAAGCAAGTTCAGGCGCCGTGAAGAGCAATCCTTCTTTGTCCATACTTTATAGAGCGGCGAATATGGAAGGAAATCCTGATGCTCAATATAATTTAGGTTTGTGCTATTTGGGAGACCATAATTATGAAGGAGCATTTGAAGTCTTAAAAAAAGCATCAGTAAAAGGACATATTGAATCTCAATATGAATTAGGGATGCTATATCGTTCAGGTAAAGGCATTGAGAATAATTATGCCGAGGCGCAAAAATGGCTTAAAAAAGCGGCGGGGCAAGGAAATAAAGAAGCTCAAGAGGTATTGAATAGAGATAAAGAAGAAGAAAATGCGAGAGCAGAACTGCGCGCCTCAGGACTTATATATTTTAAGCAACAATTAGAACTTGCGAGACGAGGTTATCCTGATGCTCAAATGTATGTAGGTATGACATATTATTCAGGCAAAATACCCGCATCATATGGTCCTTTTGGAGGCTATGTGGACATAATGAAACCAAATAAAGCCGAGGGCTTGAGATGGTTGCGCCTTGCCGCCAGTGCAGGACAACAAAATGCGATAAATTGGCTGTATTTAATTAACTCTGGGAAGTCTCCATTTTGATTGTTTGTTGACAAGTTAAATTCGCAAAACAAGCATCAAACAAATACAAAAGCGGTTCTTGGAAACTTGTCAAGAATCGCTTTTTTTATGCCGCTTCATTTATTTCTTGCCAAAAAGTCCAAATGTTTAAGAGATAGCGCGCTGTCTGCCGACAAAACTCCATTTTATTGTATAATCCCCGCTCAATTGGAATAAAGAATAGTCATTAAAACAAACAATTAACCAACAAGGAAAATATTAGAAAGCGAATGAAAACAATTGCGAGCAAAAATCAAATTTTGAACTTTAATGAAATCTTTGCAAATAACTCTTTGTTTTTTGCTT
Source organism: Elusimicrobiota bacterium (assembly GCA_031256695.1). Classification (GTDB taxonomy): domain Bacteria; phylum Elusimicrobiota; class Endomicrobiia; order Endomicrobiales; family Endomicrobiaceae; genus JAIRQB01. The sequence continues at coordinate 1,897 of JAIRQB010000184.1, forward strand.
TTTTATATTTTTCCGCAACGATACGCTCAAATCTTAAAGTTATTTTCCTGCCTTTAGTAAATCTAATCCTTGGACTTTCCATCCTAGCCTGTTATGCCTGTTTTACATCTATTGTTGCCGGCTAAATGTAAAACAGGCTGATAGGAGTAAAACAATCCGCAACAAATACAATTTAGACATTTCTTAAGCGCAATAAAAACGGCGCTTTTACAAATGAAAACAACATTGCCAAATTAAAAACTTAAATAGAAAAAAGATGGAATTAAAAAGGAGAATTTATGAGCGTTCAGATAGTCATTCTTGCCGTATATGCAGCCGTCTTATTAGTTATAGCCTGGTATTCAACTAAAATACAAAAAAGCGCCAAGGGCGGGAGGGTTTTAAATTATCTAATTGCAGGCAGAAATATGCCCGTAATACTGGTGGCGTCTATGCTTACAGGTCTTGCAATAGGCGGCGCTTCAACTGTGGGCGTAGCGCAAGTCGCTTATACAAAAGGTTTTTCTGCCGGTTGGTATAATGCGGCTTGGTGTATCGGCGGAATAATTGCAGGCATTCTCGTAATAGGGCATTTTCGCAAAGCAAGAGTAAAAACAGTGCCTGAGATGATGCTGATTATGTTTGATTCTAAAACCCGCACTGCCGCAGTAATTAGTCAACTTATAGTGATGATAAGCGCAACCGCTATGCAATATGTAGCCGGGGGCGCTATTCTTGCCGCTCTTTTGCCCGATGTTTTTACATTTAGGGGCGGTATGATGGCTTCAGCGGCTATTTTTATCTTTATCACTGTTGTAGGCGGTTATTGGGCGAGCGGTTTAACTAATGTTATAAATGTGATTGTTATCTATATAGGCATAATCGTAGCCTTGATAAAGACTCTTTCTATGTTTGGCGGTCTTTCTGCTATACAGCAATCCTTTGAGCCTACTCAGACTTTTTGGCTGGATCCAATATCAGGTTTAGGCATTGCAGGCGTAAGCGCATATGTGATGGTGATGGCTACTATGGTTATAAGTTTTCAAGCATCCGCTCAAATAGGCTTTGCCGCAAAAGATGAACAGACTGCTAAAAAAGGCTTTTTGCTCGGCGGCATTTTGATATTTCCCGCGGGCTTTTTATGCGCTATTTTCGGCATAGCGGCTGCCGCAAAATTTCCTAATTTGCAAAATGCCGCTATGGCTTTGCCGCAAATTGTCACACAACTCCCCGCTGCAATAGGCGGAATTTTTTTAGCGGCTCTTTGGGCTGCCGATATTTCTACCGCTGTAGGTCTTTTGATGGGCTGCTCTACTATTGCTACAGAGGATATAGTAAAGAAAATATATACGAAACCGCTGACGCAATCCGGCGAGATGATTGTCTCACGCATAGTAGTTTTATTTATCAGTTTGCTTTCCTTCGGGCTTGCTTTAACTGCGACAGGCATTTTAAATGTTATAACAACAGCCCTTTCCATTTTAACGGCGCAAACTATACTTATACTTTCCAATATTTATTTTCCTAAACTGTGTAAAAAAGCGGCTGGTTTTTGGATGATAATAGCCTCTGTAATAATGTGGGCTATATGGACTTACTTGCCTCAACTGAGAGTGGGACCTCATTTAATATATTCTCAATGGGCTGTCTGTTTGGTTATTTTTATCATTACGGCTATTTTTGCAAAAGAAAAAGCAGGTTCTTTAATTGCCGATAAGCCCGCTTAATTGCGGGCTTTTGACATATTTATTTATAAGGAAAAGAAAATGAAAAGAATTCAATATGACGCTTTAAAAAAACTCGTTTTTGATATTTTAAAGAAAGGTTTCGGTTATTCAGATAAAGAGGCTGACTTTACTTCTCTGCTTTTAGTTGAGGCTGATATAAGGAATATTCCCTCTCACGGCGTCTCGCGTTTAGATTTTTACAGAAAGAATTTAGAGCAAGGCTTTGCCAAACCTAAAACAGAGCCTGAGATTGTCTATGAAACCCCTTCTTCTCTTGTTGTAGACGGACGTGACGGGATAGGTCCTTATATTTCTTTTTTCAGCATAGAAAGATTGATTGAGAAAGCGAAAAAGACTTGTTGCGCTTTTTGTTCCGTTAGGAATTCAAATCATTACGGCATAGCGGGTTACTGGGCTGAAATGATTTCAAAAGAGAATATGATAGGAATGTCTTTTACAAATACTCGCGCTTGCGGCATAGCGGTCAATGGAAAAAGACGCGTTTTGGGGACAAATCCCATAGCGGTTGCAATACCAGAGGGAGCGGGCAAAACATTTTTGCTGGATATGGCTACAACTACAGTGGCGCACGGCAAGGTTGAAGTCTATGACAGGCGTAAAAAACCGATGCCTTTGGGCTGGGCTGTAGATGAAAACGGAATAGGCACGACAGACGCTACAGCGTTTGAAAAACTTTTTTACGGCAATCCAAATTACGGCGGACATTTATTTTTAGGCGGGGAAGGCGAAGAAAACGGCGGGCATAAAGGCTATGGATTAGGGCTTCTCATTGAACTTTTATGCGCGGGATTGTCTTTGGGGGCGGCAAGTTATAAGACTTTTCAAAAAGGGCAAGGCTCAGGCATCGCTCATTTTTTTGCGGCTTTCAGTTTATCTCTCTTTGGGAAACCAGAAGAGATTAAAGAGCATATCGGCGCAATTTTAAAAGATATTAGAGAAGGGGAAAAAGCGCAGGGACAAGAGCGCATTTATACTCACGGCGAAAAAGAAGCCGAAGCGCGTCAAAAGAATTTATCTGAAGGCATTCCAATAGACGAGCCGACTTGGGATTTACTCAAATCTCTATCTTTTGAATTCGGCATAAAAATACAATGAAACAAATAACAGTAGCCTTAAAAGACCATCCTTATAAAATCATATTTTCCAAAAATCCGCAGGATTTCATTTCTTCATTAAAAAAAATCAAAGGCATAATGTCTCTTTTTATTGTATGCGATAAAAACACTGCGGCTATTTATCTTAAAGATTTAGAAGCGGCTCTCATTGGCGCAGGTTTTAAAGTAAAGAGCGCCGTCATTGCCGCGGGGGAAAGCGCTAAATGTTTAAAAACTCTGTCTTTTTTATATGAGAGAGGACTTTCTGAAAATTTAGATAGAAAATCTTGCGTAATAGCATTGGGCGGCGGAGTAACGGGCGATTTAGCGGGTTTTTTTGCCTCCACTTATATGCGGGGGATAAAATTAGTTCAAATTCCAACTACTTTGCTTGCTATGTGCGATTCTTCTGTAGGCGGGAAAACTGCCGTCAATTTAAAAGGCGGCAAAAATACGGCGGGGACTTTCTATCAGCCTTCTCTTGTTTGGGTAAATATTGATTTCTTAAAAACATTGCCGATAAGACATATAAAAAACGCTTTTGCTGAAATTATCAAATACGCCCTCGCTTTTGACAAAGATTTTTTTGCCTTTTTGTCTTCGGCATTTTTTGCGAAAAGCAAATTGTCTGAAACAGAACTTTATAAAGGCTTTATTTCACAGCGCAATTTTATAGAGAAAATCATTTATAAATCGCTATTGTATAAAGCCTCTGTCATAGAAAAAGATGAAAAAGAGACTAAAAAATTAAGGGAAATTTTAAATTTAGGGCATACTCTTGCGCACGGCATAGAAACTTATACGCAATATAAAAAATATCTGCACGGCGAGGCTGTAGCGCTCGGATTATTATTTGCCGCTCAGTTGTCAGCAATGCAAAAGCGCGGCGCAAATGCCGTTTATTCTCAAACGAAAAGCATTTTATCTGCCGCAAAACTTTTGCCTAAAAAAATGCCCTCTTTTGAACTTAAAAAACTTCTATCAATAATGAAAAAAGATAAAAAAAACGCGGGCGAAAGCATATATTTTGTTTTGCTTAAAAGTTTAGGAAAGGCAGAGGCGGGGCATTTTATATGCGATGACATTGTTTTAAAAGAAATGGAAAAGTTTTTTAGAAGTTTTTAGTTTTTAGAAGTCATTTTTTTAACGGAGGCGGCAAGATGAGCATAAAAAAAGTTTTGGTAATAAATGGACCTAATATCAATTTGCTTGGGCATAGAGAGCCGCAAATTTACGGCTCTCTTTCATTGTCAGAAATTGAAAAAGCATTAAGGCAAGAGGCGGAAAAATTAAAAATTGAAATTGAGTTTTTTCAATCAAATAGCGAAGGAGATATTGTGAGTAAAATTCAGTCTCTTTTCGGCGCTGAAAATACAGGGCTTATTATAAATCCAGCCGCTTATACTCACACTTCTGCAGCAATTAGAGACGCTATAGCGGCTGTCGGCGTTAAAACTATTGAAGTGCATATATCAAATATCTATGCGAGGGAAGAATTTCGCCATAAATCTTTTATTGCGCCACTTTGTATCGGGCAAATATCGGGTTTAGGCGCAGACGGATATATTTTTGCTTTAAAAAAACTTGCCGTTTTATAGAAAAATTAAAAATACAAAAGGAGAAAACGATGGTTTTTAAAAAGTATTTTCAAAATCTTTTAGAAGCGTTAAAAAAATATCAGTATGAGTTTCTTATATTTTTTGTTTTATTTTTTGAATTGTTGAAATTTGCTCCGCCGCCTCAATCTTTTGATTCTCCATATTATTATTATCTTTCCGCATATTTGCTTTCTTATAAACTCGGATTTGTTTCGCGTTCTTTTATAGGAACTATTGCGAATTTCATTTATGGATTGTTCGGGAGGGGGGGGGGGAGCAATTTATCAGCGCGGAATTTATATATTTTTTTATAATTTTTTCGCTTTTAATTTTAATACTTCTTGTTAGTTTTCTTTTAGGAAAAATTATCAAGAATTCAACGGGAAATTTAAAAATATTTACAGTTTTTATATCTGCGGTATATTTGGCAAGTCCTCTCTCAATTTCTGCTTTGTTTAGAAGTTCTTATTATATTAGAGACAGTCTGATTGGGACTTTTTTCGGAGATGTCAGTTCTATATATCCGCTGATATTTATTCTGATAGCCGTTGCAGTATTAAAAAATAAAAAACTCAATTTTATTATTCCTTTTATTTGTTTTGCGATGATAGCGTCTCACACTGTTTCTGTTTTTTTCTCTGCGGCGGCGCTTTTGATAATTTTATTTTACGAGGCATATAAAAGCGGATTTTCAAAAGACAAACTTATCTTGTTTTATTCTTCGTTATTCGTCAGCATTTTTAGTTTTGTTTATTTTGCTTTTATTTCAAGGTCTTTGATGTCTAAATGGCATAGCGTAGAAACTATTATCGCCGCTTTGCCTAAAAGCAATATGCGCATAGATGGGAGTTCGTTATATCATCTCATAAATGCCGAATTTTTTATGTCTATAGCCCAGCATAACTTGATAGTATTAGAAGAAATATATTATTGGCTACAGATACTTTTGTGCGGCATTGTTTTGTTAAGCCCTCTTATATTATTTTTTGTTTTATTTTGGATTAAAACTATTAAATCTGAAAAAGACAAAATTTTAAGATGTGTTTTTATTGCTTTCGCTTTGTCGCCTTTATTGAGTATTCCTGTATTTTTTCTCTTTACAGACTACGGCAGGTGGATATTTGCCGTATTTTCATATCAATTTCTTTTTGTTTTTTATTTGTTGTATTCAAAAGAACTGTCTGTAGAAACGGCAGGCAATTCTATTGCTGTATTCATCAAGAATCATCTCTTTTTCTGTTTTATTGCTGTAATATATTTGCTGATGCTTGAAAGAACAACATTGGCGTTTAGTTTTCCTATAGAAATAAATTTAAAGGCTTTTGTTTTATATTTTCTTTCTTTATTCTAATTGAAAAATTATTTTCCCTGATGACAAATGCCGAAACAGCAAAAAAAAAGACACTGAAAGGCATTACCTTTCAGTGTCTTTTTTTTTGCGTTGTTGTTTAGATTTAGATCTTTTTTATGTTTGACGCTTTAGGACCTTTGTCTGAATTAACAACTTCAAATTCTACGCTGTCGCCCTCCGCCAAAGATTTGAATCCATCCGACTGAATAGCCGAATAGTGAGCAAAAACGTCTCCGCTACCGTCATCATTAGAGATGAACCCATACCCTTTTTGGTCATTAAACCACTTCACTTTACCTTGTGCCATTCGCTACAACTCCTTGTTTTTTTATCCGCAGTATTTGGCGGATAGTTTTTCCGAGGCAGTTGTCTTTCAACCGCCACGTTCTGCTATTCTAACTTAAAAACCCCGATAAAGTCAAACAAATCAGAGTTTGTCCTTGCTTTTGGCAAAAGGCTGCTGATGCCGCTATTTTGCCTTGCGCGGCTGGAATTAAGATTGTGAAAAAAGAGGAGTAGACAAATAACGCTCGCCTGTATCGGGTAAAATTACAACTATTCTTTTGCCCTCATTTTCATTTCTTTTGGCTATTTGCAAAGCAGCAAATAAAGCGGCGCCTGATGAAATTCCGACAAGCAAACCTTCATCTTTTGCTATTTCCTTTCCTGTTAGAAAAGCGTCTTCATTGGATACTGTAATAATTTCATCGTAAATCTTTGTATTTAGAACTTCAGGCACAAAATTTGCCCCTATGCCTTGTATTTTATGAGGTCCGGCTGTTCCTTTTGACAATAAAGGAGAACTTTCCGGCTCTACGGCTATAATTTTTATATTAGGATTTTTTGATTTCAAAAATTCGCCTGCTCCGCTTATAGTTCCGCCTGTGCCTATGCCGGATATAAAAATATCAATTTTGCCTTCCGTATCTTTCCAAATTTCAGGTCCAGTTGTCTCTTTGTGAACGGCTGGATTGGCAGGATTTACAAATTGCCCAGGTATAAAAGAATTCTTTGTCTCTTTGGCAAGTTCTGCCGCTTTATCAACTGCTCCTTTCATTCCTTTAGCGCCTTCTGTTAAAACTAATTCAGCGCCATATGCTTGCAGGAGATTTCTACGCTCAACGCTCATTGTTTCAGGCATTGTGAGTATTATTCTATATCCTCTGCTTGCCGCTATAAAGGCAAGTCCTATGCCCGTATTTCCGCTTGTAGGTTCAATAATTACAGAATCTTTCTTTAAAATTCCCTTTTTTTCAGCGTATTCAATCATAGACTTGGCTATTCTGTCTTTAACGCTTCCCGCTGGATTAAAGTATTCTAATTTTCCTATAAGTTCCGCCTTTGCCTCTTGTTTTTCTTCAAATCGGCGCAATCTTAAAAGCGGGGTATTACCTACAAGTTCTGTTAAACTATCGTAAATCTTTGCCATAAAAAACTCCTTTTTCAATTCAGGCATTCGCCCTTAATTAAATCATACTTATTAGGTATGATTTAAAGGCAATTTATTATTTTGCTTTTGTTTTGTCAAGCAAGATAGACAAATAGTTTCTATAAAATAATTTTTTAAGAGTTTTTTATGAAAATTAAAAAACAATAAAATAAATAAATGATAGATGCGCCACTGTCGTATTTATAATGACATTGTTTAAACGGAACACATATAATAATGCCATTTATAAAAACTAATTTTTTATTTTTGTGGCAACTTATTAAAAAACTTACTTTTATATTTGAGAGGCTTTCGCTATTGTCACATAGGTGTATGCAAAATATCAAACATATATTGGACTACTAAATAATACAATGGGAGCAAAAAAGAGGAAAGAAGCAATAGAGTTCTATCAGAAATATGGATTGAACCCCGCTTTGGACGCTTTCCATATCAGCCGTTCTACTTTGTTTAATTGGCAACAAAAGTTTAGAGACTTCGGCATCTATTCTTTGGTTGACCGCAGGCGTTGTCCCCGTAATAAAAGGCAAAGCCAAAT
>JAIRQB010000187.1 GCA_031256695.1 Elusimicrobiota bacterium
AATATATGCAGACAATTAAAAGCAACAATGCGCCAGAAGCGGTTGGACCTTATTCGCAAGCGGTTAAAGCGGGAGGGTTTTTATTTATTTCAGGACAGATTCCGCTCAATCCCAAAACTATGTCTATGCCTCAAGACATAAAAGAGCAGACCAAACAATGCTTAACAAATATAGAGGCTATATTAAAAGAAGCGGGTTTGAACTTGAAAGATGTTGTCAATTGCCGAATTTATACGACGAAAATGGGCGATTTCAATTTGATAAATGAAGTATACGGGACTTTTTTCAACTCCTGCAAACCTTCAAGAGTTTGCGTAGAAGTTTCAGCCTTGCCTAAAGGCGCGCTTATAGAAATTGAAGCAACTGCAATCTGCGGACAATAATGCAGGCGGCGGGGTAAAAATGCTTCCATCCCATATAACATTATCTTCTCAAAAAATTATTCCTCTTTATTTCAGAAAAAAGAAAGGCAATGTAATGCGCCTGTCCGTATCTGCAGACAGGACGCTCAAACTTGCCGCTCCTTTTTTTACGTCTGAAAGAACCGCTTTAGACTTTATTGAAAGCAAAAAAGATTGGATAGAAAAAACATTGCAAAAAATTGAAAGCAGAAAAGAATTGATAAAAGAGGATTGTTTGAACAATGACGGGAATGTCAAAATTTTGGGCAAAAATTACTCCGTCAAAATTGAATACAGCCTTATAGAAGATATTGTCGTCTGCGGCGGCGAAGTTTCCATATTTTCTAAAACTCCGGCAGATGAAATTAAAATCAAAAAACAATATCAGAATTATTATAGACAAGAAGCGCAACAAAACTTTATGGAAAGCGTTGAAAAATTTTATCCGATTGTTGAGAAATTCGGCGCGCGGCGCCCGAGTTTAAAATTTAAAACTATGAAAAGCAGATGGGGCAGTTGCAACTGGAATAAAGGCATCATCGTTTTGAATTATAATCTGTTTAAAACTCCGCAAAATTGCATAGATTATGTGGTTTTGCACGAATTGACCCATCTATTATATAAGGCTCACGATAAAAAATTTTATGATTTTATAGAGAAAGAAATGCCGAAATGGAAAGAATGCAGGAATGCTCTCGCAGGAAGACAATGAAAGAAATATCTGCAAGAATTATTTAAAAACAATAAAAACAAAATGCCGCTTTTTACGGCGTTCAACGGTTTCTCAAACAGAAACGGCAATTAAAAAGCCCAAGTCTTAAAAAGACTCGGGCTTTTTGCTTTGCAAACTTTTTATTATCTAAAAAACAGCGACTTGCCTTTTGAGATACTGCTTGGAGGCTGCCTTTTGAGATACTGCTTGGAGGCTTGCCTTTTGAGATACTGCTTGACGGTTGCATTGCCGATGCGCCTTGCTACTGCAAAGGCTATTTTCAAAATTTGCCCATCAATACTTGTCAAAATTAAAATTATTCGGATTTAAAATGCTTTCCTCTATATTGCCGCATTGATTTTTTAAACTTTCCTCGTCTAAAAAGCATATCATCTGACTCGTTTTCGCTTCAGTCTTGCCGCATGAAATAGAGATTGTCATTCCGTCTAATTCTTTTACCTTGCAAACATCCTCCAACTTTGCGCAAATTTCCCAATATGTTCCGTCAAAGAATATATAGCCTAAACAATTTTGATTCTCGTATATCAAATAGGCTCTAAATAGACGAAGGTCAAGGCGCTCGCCCAAATAATTTTTCTCTTTGCAAGACAAATAAATATCTCGCGAAGCATTGCGCCTCCTTAAAATGTCTTTAAAGCAATAGGCGTCCCTAATTGTAAAAGCGTTTTTGTCAGAGCAAAAACTGTTATAGAGGTCTGAGAGCAAATTTATATCGCCGTAATTGGATTCACGTAAAGTTGCCGCGCTTGAACCGTTGTAAATTATTTTGAAGTTTTCTTCCCGGCAGAAAGGAATAAAAGAATTTTTTTTATAGACAGCCTCGTTTATCGGCGAGAGATAGACGGCAGGACAGCGCTCTTTCCGCAATGTATCTTTGATAAATTCAACTAGTTTGAAAGCGCAGCCCTGATTTCTAAATTTTTTAGACGTGCATACCGCCGATATTAAAGGACATTGTATTTTACAGCCGTCAAAGAGCAAAGTTTTTTCAGATACAAAAGCCATAGAGATTAAGTCATCGTCTTGTATTGCGCCAAAACATCTGTAATTTTTAAACATATTTGCAAAATAGAAATCGGCATATTCTCCCGTGTCTTCAAAAGAATCTAAATAAAGACGCTTTACGGCAGCAAGGTTTTTTTGTTTGTCTATTTCCATAATTGTTTTATCCATATTTCCTCCCGTTTTTCCGTCTTTCTCAAATGCTCTCCGCCCGCAGACGAGTCTTGCCGCATACAAAATAAAAAAGCCCGCATTGCACTTAAGCGGGCTTTTCTGCGCTTTGCGCTGTTTTTTGCTTATCTCTTCTTTGCTTTTTTGACAACTTTACGCGCTTTATTAGGAGTTTTTTTGACAATTTTTTTAGCCGGTTTTTTAACAGTTTTTTTTGTTTTCTTCTGTCCGCCTCTGCTCATTTTAGCCCTTGAAACGTCGCCGTTGCCGTCTATGAAATACATATAGCCTTTCTCCCTCTGAACTCCCGCTTTGAAAACCTTCTCTTGTTTACCGGCTTTCTTGCCCGCGCGCGCCATCATAGTCCTTGCAATATCCCCTTGTTTATCAAGAAAATAGAGATAGCCCTTATTATCTTTCTTTACGCCGACTTTCAAAACTTTTTCTTTCATTGTCCTCCCTCCTTTTTTATTTTGCCGTCTAATTTTATTTTCCGCCTCTTGCATCAAAGCCGATAATGCTTTGCAATTATAAGTTTCCGAGACGGCTGTGTCAAATTTTACCGACGTAAAACGCGCTAAAAACGGCGAAATTTATTGCTTAAACAAAAAAGCCTCAGCGCTTGGTATGCCTTTTCTAATCATATTTGAAAACAGATATTTTGATACGGAAATGAGAGTTTCAACATCAGCCATAGCCCTGTGTTTTACAGACGGCTCTATTCCTAAAACTGAGGCTATGCTCTGCAGGGAATTGGATTCAAAATTAAAAAATTTTCTTGCAAGCGTCAAAGTGTCTATGCAATAGAAACAGCGCTCAATTTTTGCGGCGCTTTTTATCTCCCGCGCTAAAATAGGCAAATCAAAGGGAACATTGTGACAAACTATAGTATTGCCGCCTAAAAACTCCAAAACCTCTCCGCATATAGCGCTAAAATACGGAGCATTTTCAACCATATCGTTATAAATGGAATTTATTTTGGAAATTTCAGGATGAATCAGCCGTCCTGGATTTACGAGAGTCTGATATTGCGAACGCTTATTTCCGTTTAAGGCAACCATAGCGATTTCTACAATTTTAGCGCCCGCTCCGGCGTCAAGCCCTGTAGTTTCCAAATCCAAATAAAGCAGATTGTCAATCGTTTTCAAATCCAAAATTTTTGAAGGGCTGTCCCAGTCCATAATACAAATCCCCGTCAATACTTTATAACAGCAATAAAAACGGCAAAAATTATCAAATATGAAAAAGCGCTGAAAAGCATCCACAACAATTTAAAAAAAGATTCAAAGCCGCGTTTTTTAAATACCTTGCGCGCTATTAAATTTACAAGATGCAAAATCAAAACAACTATCAGAGACAGGATAAAAGAGACGAGGCAAATGCAGATAAAAATGAGAGCGGAATTCGCAAGGATGCCTTTTAGCGGATATTGAATAGCGAGATTTGACTTCATATAGAGATATAAAACAACGCTCATCGCATATACAACCGCAAAAAATATTTTCTTTTGATTGCAAAACATAATTTACCTCAAGTCTATTCTCATCTCAATCAAAGCATCGCCCGCTTTGTCATATCCTAAATAAACCGCCCTTTTAAGATATTCTTCCGATTCTTTTTTTAGCCCCATTTTTCTATATGCCGTTCCGAGATAATAAAGCGCGGAAGCATTATTGGGGTCTGTCTTTAAAGCCTGTAAAAACAATTGTTCCGCATCGTAATGCTTATCCATATCAAGATACAAAGAGCCTATTTTCACATATACATCCGTCAAATTAGGATTGATTTGAATTGCTTTTTTATAATTTGCTATGGACAATCCATATTCTTTTAAAGAGCGGTATTTATCACCTAAATTTATATAACTTAAAACAAAAGACGGATCTGCGGCGACGGCGCTATTGTAATAATCCAAAGACTCCTGCCCTTTAAAATTATCGGCAAAAGAGTCGCCTATCAAATTGTAAAAAAGCGCTTTATTAAAAGTTTTGATTGAAGCCGCTTTTTTATAAATAGCGACGGCTTTTTCATAATCGCCGGCATTTCTATAGCACATTCCCGCCCAAATATAAGGGCTGTCCTTGTCGGGATTTAACGGTATGAGCGCCTCAAAATAAGCCGCCGCCGTCAAGTATTCTTCTTTGTCTGAATTATGGACGGCTTTAAGATAAATTGTATGCGCCAAATCATAGAGTTTCTCAAAATTTTCTTTGTCGTTTTCATATGCTTCTTTTAAATATTTGATGGACAGGTCAAAATCGGCAAGTTTGGCAAGCGCAATTCCATAATTGCCGTAAATATTCTTTGCCGAGTCTGAATTCATTTTTAAAGCCTCTTTATAATATTTTGCCGCCATAAAATAATTCTCTCTGTCATAATATTGATTTGCCTTTCTTAATATCTCGTATTCAGAGCGGGTGTTGACTTCAACAATATAAATAAACAGCGCCGCCAATAAATAAACAGCCGTAATTGCCGCGCTGACTATTAAATTCTTGTCCAAATCGTCTTTTAATTTTATTTCTATTT
>JAIRQB010000200.1 GCA_031256695.1 Elusimicrobiota bacterium
CTGTTGCATATTGTGCGTGACTATTATGATTGTATAAGTCTTTTTCAATTCCAAAATCAATTCTTCAATCTTTGCCGTAGAAATAGGGTCTAAACTTGCGCAAGGCTCGTCAAAGAGAATAACTTCAGCCTCAACAGCCAAAGCCCGCGCTATGCAAAGCCTCTGTTGCTGCCCGCCTGAAAGCCCCAAAGCGCTTTCATTTAATCTCTCTTTTACATCGTCCCAAAGAGCCGCTTTTCTCAAAGACTCTTCAACCTTGTCCTTTATAAAATTTTTATCTTTGCAATTATTGATTTCAAGTCCGTAGGCTATATTTTGAAAAATAGTTTTAGGAAAAGGGTTTGGCTTTTGAAAGACCATTCCTACTTTGCGTCTTATTTTAACTACGTCTTGGGCGGCTAAAATATTTTCCCCGTTTAACATAACTGAGCCTTCAACTCTGGCATTTGGAACTAAATCGCACATTCTGTTGAAAGTCCTAATAAGAGTGGATTTCCCGCAGCCTGAGGGTCCTATTAAAGCGGTGACATTCTTTTCAAAAATATCAAGATTTATATCTTTTAAGGCTTGTGTATTCCCATAGTAAAAATTTAAATCAGATACTTTTATTTTTATATCCATTTAACATCCCTCTAATTTTTAGTTTCTAATTGCATTTTGATTCTTATTTCTAATAATCACAGCCAAAGAAGTTAAAAGCGCAGTCAAAAGGAGCAAAATTAAAGCGCAGCCATATGCTATAGCCGTCTGCTTTTCCGGGTCCGTCCCCTCTGACATCAGAGCATAAATATGATAAGGCAAAGCCATAACTTCAGACATTATGCCCGTAGGGTATCCTCTCTTATAAAAAACAGCGGCTGTAAAAATTATAGGCGCTGTCTCGCCGGCTGCTCTGCCTATTGATAGAATAATGCCCGTCAAAATACCCGGAAGCGCCGCTGGTAAAACTGTCTTTCTAATTGTCTGCCAAGTCCCAGCCCCAAGCGCCAAAGAGGCTTCTCTCAAAGAAGCGGGAACGGCAGACAGCGCTTCTTGGCTTGAAGCGATAATGCTCGGTAAAACTAAAATAGAAAGAGTCAAAGAGCCTGACAAAATACTGATGCCGAAACCAAAAAACTTTACAAAAACGGCAAGACCAAATAAGCCGAAAACAACAGAAGGAACTCCCGCCAAATTATTTATCCCCATCTTTATCAAATCCGCTATATATCCTTTTGGAGAGTATTCATTTAAATAAATAGCGCAAGAAAGACCCAAAGGCAGAGAGAATAAAATTGTAAAAACTGACAAATAAAAACTGCCGATTATCGCAGGCGCTATGCCGCCGGCAGTCATACCTTGACGCGGAACTTGAGTAATAAATTCCCAACTTATTACAGAAAGCCCATTTTTTAAAATGAAAAACATAAGCGCCGCAAGAGAGCAAAAAGCGATGACGGCAGATATTGAGCAAGCGGCGAAAAATATTTTTGATTTCATACTAATCCTTTTAAAGAGTTATGAATTCATAACTCATAACTGCCTTTGCCTTTAATTCTCGCTTCTGACGGAAAGTCCTTCGCTATTATCTCCCCTGCCCCAATTTCAGCCTATACTTTTTTCCAACTTTCTCCGCTGCAAAATTCAAAATAAAAGTGAGCGCAAATAAAAACAAGCCGATTTCAAAAAGCGCGCTAAAATGCAAACTTCCATATGCGGCTTCGCCCATCTCGGCGGCTATTGTTGAAGTCAAAGGACGGGCGGGGGCAAAAGGAGAATTTGGAACGGCAATAGCGCCGCCTGAAGCCATTAAAACTATCATAGTCTCTCCTACAATGCGCCCGAAGGCTAAAATAATTGAAGTTATTATTCCGCTGGCTGCCGCCGGTATTACAACTCTTATCAAGGTCTGGCATCTATTTGCTCCAAGCGCAAAAGAGGCTTCTTTAAAACTTATCGGCACAACGCTTAAAGCGTCTTCCGATATGCTTGATATTAAAGGGACAGTCATAATGCCGAGCGCTATTGAAGCCGTCAAAATACAAAGACCTGAAGGCAAATCAAAAAGGTTTTGCAAAAAAGGACCGAGGACAGCCATAGCGAAAAAACCGAAAATTATAGAAGGTATGCCCGCTAAAATCTCTAATGCCGGTTTTAAAAATTTTTTCTGCTTGCGCCCTGCTATTTCATACATATAAATAGCGGTCCCCAGTCCCAGCGGTATGCAAATTAGAGAAGAGCAAAACCCTATTAGAGCGGAGGAAATAAACATAGACAAAATGCCGTATTCAGGCGGCTCATAATAGGGCATCCACTCCAAGCCGAAAATAAAATGCATTTGATTTATATTTTTAATAGCCGTCCAACTGCCTGCAAAAAGAGTGATAAAAATGCCTATTAAAAATATAAAACCGGCAAAAGCCGCGCCCGTCAGCAAAGCCTTTATTGCTTTTTCTTTATTCATAGTTTTTATTTTTTAACTATAACCGGCACAAAGCCGAGACTTGCCGCAATTTTCTGCCCCGCCGCGCTTAAAACAAAATCTATATATTCTTTAGCCTCGTTTTTTGCCGCTCCGTCTGTGTAAAAATAAAGTTCTCTTGAAAAAGGATAAGTTTTATTTAAAACAGTCTCAGGCGAAGGAGCGATATTATTTACTTTTACCGCTTTAACTCTGCCGCTCACATAGCCCAAACCCACATAGCCTATAGCGCCTTCAGAAGAACTTATTATTTGAGATACCGCTTGATTTGAAGTTTGCATCAAAGCGTTTTTACTCAATTTTTGACCGTTTAAAGCAAGTTCATTAAAAGTTTCAAAAGTTCCGCTTGCGCCGTCGCGGGATACTATAACTATCTTTTTATCCGCTCCGCCCAACTCTTTCCAATTTGTAATTTTGCCTGAAAAAATATCTCTAATTTGCTCTTTTGTGAGGGCGTCTATTTTGTTTTTAGGATGGACTATTATAGAGATAGCGTCCATCGCTATCACATAGACTACAGGAGATACTTTGTTTTTTTTAGCATCGCTTTTTTCGCTTTCTTTTATTGAACGCGAAGCCATAGCGATATCGCAGCGTTTAGAAATTAAAGAATTTATCCCGACGCCGCTTCCGCCGCCTCTTATGCTTATGTCTATTTTAGGATTGGAATCCATTAGACTCTCAGCCGCTTTCTGCGCAAAAGGCAAAACCGTAGTTGAACCCTCGGCTATTACTGTTGCAAAAGATTGAATAGCCGTTGTAAAAATAGCCGTTGCCGCAATCAATGAAACTAAAACTTTCTTTTTCATTTTCCATCTCCTTTTTTGTGTTAAAACAACACTTTAAATTTTTACTTCGGCAAGAGATTACAAAATGAAAGTTAGGAAAAATGCAGTTGTTTGCTATGTTTTTGCGAGTATTGTGTTAGGAAATTATGTGTTTTTAAAGAAAGTTAAGAGTTAAAAATTAGGGAAAAACGGCGTTATAGGAACAACAAATTTATCGCTCGTTTCTGATATTTCTTGTTTTATAAATTGATAATTGAGCCTGCAACGTAAGAAAAAATAAATATTGCTTATTGCTTAAACAAAAAAACAGACGGCTATATTATAGCCGCCTGCTTTTTCTAATTAAATTTTTTGTAAAGCCTCGCAATTTTTAGCGCAATGCCGCGCGGTTTGCATTCACTGCTTTTAAATCTATGCCTGCCTTGCGGGCTATAGTCATTAAACCGCTTAAGCAAGAGCCTTGTTCTTTTGAAATCATTTTATAGACATTTTCTTTTTGAGCGCTCTTTTTTGTTTTTTGCGCTGAATATGATTTTATTTTGTTT
>JAIRQB010000207.1 GCA_031256695.1 Elusimicrobiota bacterium
GCTATGCGTTTGCGTAGCGCTATGCGTTTGCGTAGCGCTATGTGTTTGCGTAGCGCTATGCGTTCGCGCAGCGCTATGTGTTCGCGCAGCGCTATGTGTTCGCGCAGCGCTATGCGTTTGCGCAGCGCTATGCGTTTGCGCCCGCCGCAATGACACCAGGGGTTTGGGATTTTTGCCGTTTTTCCTTAATTTTCAACTCTTAATGTGAAAAGGCATCTTTAGTTAATAGAGACCCCCGCCTTCTTGAGTTGCCTTGCTTGATAGCATTGCAACTCGGGGGTGACATTACTTTTAACTCTTAACTTTGGACAGGCAATTCCGTGCAAATCGGAAACAGTCCGGCTGCTGTGATGAAAAGGATTTTTCTTTTCTAAGTCAGAATACTGTCCGAGGCAAAATAAAATCCCCAAGGAGGATTGAAATGAAAATGAAAAAAGCGGTCTTAACCGCTGTAGTTTTGTGTCTTGCGGCAAATATAATTTTTGCCCAAGAGGTGTTTTTGAGTATGACTAAGTATGCCGATGATTTAGAGAAACTCCCCACAAATGTGACTGTGATTTCTCAAGAAAAAATCCAAGAATCGCACGCTTCTGACATCGGAGAATTATTGGAATCTGAAGCCGGTATAACAGGCTTTCAAAATGGAACAAAAGGCGATATGCAGGCAGTTTTTATAAGAGGCGCTGCAAATTCAGCGCGGACTTTGGTCTTAATAGACGGACGCAAAATCAATAATGCTTCAAGCGGCGGAGCAGATACTCTTGCGGCAATTCCTCTGTCTATGGTTGAAAGGATTGAAATAATAAGAGGCGCGGGCGCCGCTCTCTACGGCGCTGGGGCTTTCGGCGGAGTAATAAATATCATCACTAAAAAATCTACGCCCTTATCTCCTCTTGCAGAAATAGGTCTTTCAGGCGGAGAGAGAAATACTTTAAATCCAAGCGGAAATATAGGTTTAAATTTTGGACCCGCTTCGCTGTTTTTAGGATATGCGCATTATCAGACTGACGGATATAGATATGCCCCAGACCCCGCCAATCCTGCTGGGCAAAAACATTCTGATTATACAGACGATAATTTTCTATTCAACGGCTCTGTAAATCTCGGAGAAAATCAAACGCTTTCTTTATCTGCCAATAAATACAATGCAGATTTTCAATATCCCGGTTCTCTAATTTTTGGGGATTTGGGAAAACGCAAAGACGACGCTTATTATCTCAAAGCCGACTATGAGATAAAAATTTTTGAGGATATGAATTTGAAAGTTTCAGCATATCAGTCTGACAATAAAACAGATAATTTTGACGAGAGCGCTTATAGCAACGGCAATCACGATATAAGTAAAAATGAAGTTGCCGGCGCTCAATTAAATCTTATTTGGAGAGATTTAACGGTAGGCGGAGAATACGGGAAGGAAAATTGGACGGGCGACGTTTATGATTACGATGTTTTTCCCGCTGAAAGAATCAAGTTGAAAAAAGATAGAGACAATACAGCGGCTTTTGTCCAATACAATTTTGTTATGGGGCAATTAAGACTGCTTCCTACCTTAAGATATGACAATAATTCCGTATATGGAGATTTTATAAGCCCCGCTCTGTCTGCTATTGTAAATACGGAGCAAAACATTAAATTTTCAATAAATATAAGCAGGGTTTGGCGCGCTCCTACTTTTAATGATTTGTATTATCCAAACAATTCAAATCCGGATTTAAAGCCTGAAGACGGCGTCTCAACCGATATAGGAATAGAGTGGGCTAACTCTAAAATAAAAATAGCGGGGACTTTCTTTCATATAGAAAGCGATAATTTGATAGTTTCAGAAGCCGACATTTTTTATCACTATATCCCTTACAATATAAGCAAGGCTCGTCAGATGGGTTTTGAATTTGAAGCAGGGTATATGATGTTTTCTTTCTTAAGCCATAGATTTAATTACACTTATTTGGAAGCCCAAGATATAAGCGGCGCAAAGCAGAGCGAAAGAAAAGATTTGCCTTATAGCCCTAAAAATTCCGTCAATTACACTCTCAATGTAAAGCCTATAAGCGATTTGTCTATCTCGGCGGTCTTGCATTATAGAGATGTTTATTTGTCAGGCTCTAAATGGATGAAAGAAAATATAACGCTTGATTTGCTGTCAAATTACAAAGTCAATAAAAACTTTGCAGTTTGGCTGAAAGTAATCAATGCGGGCGATTTAGAGTATCAAGTATCCAACGGCTATCCAATGCCGCGCAGGACTGTCTATGCAGGCATAGATGTGAAATTTTTGAAATAAAACTGTATAAAAGTGAATTGAGTAATTTGGCGGCGTAGCCGACACCAAGAAGTAAAGTCGGCAATACGCCGCCAAACAACTCTTGAGTAATTTGGCGGCAAGCCGACACCAAGAAGTAAAGTCGGCAATACGTTGCCAAACAACTCTTAAGAGTTAAAGTGTGTCATTCCGTCGCAAGACGGAATCCCTGTTTGTTATAAGTCTTTCACCTTTTTGCCTTTTGCTTTTGAAAAAAGAAAGGAAACGGCAAAAATGGATTGCGGCTTCCGCCACAATGACACCGGGTGTTTAGCGGATTGCGGTAGCGCTATGTGTTTGCGCAAGCGCTATGCGTTTGCGCAAGCGCTATGCGTTTGCGCAGCGCTATGTGTTTGCGCAAGCGCCTGCTTCTATCCAAATCGCTCATCGCACTTGTCTCTATCAGAATTGCGCCGCGCTATGCGTTTGCGCCCGACGCAAATGACGCTGACGGTTTTGGCTTTTGGCGTTCATTTGCTGTCCAGTGTTCTTAACAATTCACTTTTAATGTGAAAAGGCAGTTTTAGTTAACAGAGACCCCCGCCCTTCGCGGGGGTGACACCGTGGGACTAACCCACCGCCTTCTTGAATTGCCTTAATTATAGAGGGGCAACTCCAGTTGCCTTTCACACCGTTTTGCAACTCGGGGGTGTCATTACTTTTAACTCTTTGAAATCTCAATTTTAAAGACTCTAAGAAAGCAACGGAATTCCCGCGTCCAGTGTTACCGGCGCGTGAATAGCCGCGCAAAAAAGAAAAAAGGCAAAAATTATCTTTGCCTTTTTTCTTTTAAGACAATAATCAAAATGCAATTTTTTCTGTTGACAGCATTGCTGCGGAAATTTTTATGCTTTTGCCTATATTTGCAGTTTATTCATTTTTTTTGGTATTTTCACAAAACTTTTTTGAATAAAAAGCGCTTCTCAGACAAAATCAAAGACGGAGAAAAAATGAAGACAGTTTTTTTCCATATGAATCAATTAGGCGACCTTTTATTTTCTCTGCCCGTAATTAAAGCGGCTGCTGATAGCGGCGTCGGCATTTCTTGCATAGTTAGAACTCAACTTGCGCCGATTTTAGAGATTGCGGGCATAGAGGCTGAAATTATCCCAAAGGAAGAGTCTTTTTCATCTATACTTGCGAAGTTAAGAGGAAATTCAGTTGATAGGGCTATTTTGTTTTCAGAATCTCCAAAATCTCTTTGCGCCGCATTTTTATCAGGAATCAAAGAGAGGATTGGCTTTCAAAGCGCTTCCCTATCTTTTTTGCTGACGAAAAAGGCTCAAAGGCGCGGAGTTCCCTCTCTTTTTAACAATAGAAATTTAGGCATTTCTGCCGGGCTAAAAAATATAAAGGCAGACTATACTGATATAATAAAAATACCGCAGGCATATTTTGACAATGTCAATCTTTGGCTAAAAGAAAGGGGCATTGATAGCGCGCGCATTATTGCTATCTCTTGCGGAGCGAGCGCAAAAAGAGAGCAAAAAACTCTTTCTAAAACTCTATGGGCTGAGATTATAGACGCTCTGTTTGAAAGAGGCTTTATTCCCGTTTTATCAGGCGCTTCTTTTGAAAGAGAAATGATGAGTGGAATTTCTCATTTATGCCGCCGCCGCCCTGAAATTTTTTCAGCAGAAAAAGGCATTTTAGACAGCGCCGCTTTTCTTAAAACAGCGCCGCTTTTTTTAGGAATAGATTCAGGCGCTATGCATCTTGCGGCGGCTGTCGGAACAAAATGCATTGGCATTTTTACAAGCACAGACCCTTTGCAAATTGGTCCTATGCCTTTGGAAAAGCATATCATCGTAGAAAAAGAAAAGAATTCTATTTCTGCCGCAGATATTTTGAATTTGCCCGTATTTTGCGCTAAATAGAAAATTGAAAATAGACGGCGGCAAAAGGAAAAAACAATGAAAAAAATACCTCAAAATGTATTAAACGAGATGGAAAACTATCCAAAATTTTATGCCAAAGTTTGGAAGGAATGCTTTAAAATACCGGCGGGAAAGACTGCAACCTATAAGGATATAGCAGAAAGAATTGGAAATCCTAAAAGCGCAAGGGCTGTGGGAACTGCTCTATCCAAAAATCCTTTTGCGCCTATTATCCCCTGCCATAGAGTAATAAGAGCAGACGGCAAAATGGGCGGATATTCTGCCGCAGGCGGAATAAAGACAAAAGAAAAAATCTTAAAATACGAAATTGAAAATAAAAAGGACTATGTAAAAAGTTAATTGAGTAATTTGTCGGCGTATTGCCGACTTTACTTCTTGGTGTCGGCTGCCGACTTTACTTCTTGGTGTCGGCTGCGCCGCCAAATAACTCTTTAGTAATTTGTCGGCGTATTGCCGACTTTACTTCTTGGTGTCGGCTGCCGACTTTACTTCTTGGTGTCGGCTGCCGACTTTACTTCTTGGTGTCGGCTGCGCCGCCAAATTACTCTTAAAAGTTAAAAGTTAATGAAACGGCATTTGAGAAACAGTGTCAAGCGAAGTTATGCAGTTCCGTTGTCATACTCGCGCCAGCAATGCGGCTGAAAGCCGCTATTGCGCCAGCGGGAGTTGCCATCTGTAATTGGGGGCAACTCAAGTATCCATTTTGCCGTTTTGTCTTGCCTTTGAAAAGGAAACGGCGGAAAGCAGGTATCCATTTTGCCTTTGTCTTACCTTTGAAAAGAAAAGGCAGAAAGCGGTAAAAAACGATTTGAGCAAAAATGGATACCCACGCTGGCGAAACATCGGCTAAAGCCGCTGTTTCTTGCGTGAGTATGACAACACCGGAACTGGCGTCAAAGCCCATCACCTTCAGTGTCATTGCCAAAACCCCGGGTGTCATTGCGCCGAGCGCCTGCTTCTATCCAAACCGCTTATCGCACTTGTTTCTATCAGAATTGCGCAGCGCTATATGTTTGCGCCCGACGCAAATGACACCGGGACTTTAGCGGATTAGAAAATGTCAGGTTTTAAGATATGCTTTCAGATTGGAGTATAATGATTTCGGCAAATGCATTTTTGAGAAAATCCGCAATGTCTCAACTATGCAATTTTTAAAAATATGATTTTAGAGAGGTGAAATATGCAGCCTTATATGGTATTGGCGAGAAAATTTAGACCCAAAGATTTTGACGAAGTAATAGGGCAGGAACACATTTCAAAAGTTTTAAAAAACGCTATTTCTGAAAATAAAATAGCGCACGCTTATATTTTCAGCGGACCAAGAGGAGTAGGCAAAACCACAACTGCGAGAATTTTTGCAAAAGCGCTAAATTGCAAAGAAGGACCAATTCCGCATCCCTGCGGCGTCTGCAACAATTGCCTTGAAATAAGCAAGGGCATATCAATAGATGTGCTGGAGATGGACGGCGCTTCAAATACGGGCATAGAGCATGCGAGGACATTGATAGAAAATGTTAAATTCGTTCCGTCAAGTTCAAAATATAAAATCTATATCATAGACGAAGCCCACCGCATTTCAACGGCGGCTTTTGACGCTTTATTAAAGACTATAGAAGAACCGCCCGAGCATATAGTTTTTATTTTGGCTACCACAGAGCAGCACAAAATACCTGCTACAATATTTTCAAGATGCCAAAGTTTTCGTTTCAAACTCGTATCTTCTAAAGAAATTTCGCAAAGGATTAAGGAAATAGCGGAGCAGGAAAATTTTGAAATAGACGAAGAAGCGATAGGCATTATAACAGCCGCTTCAGGCGGCTCTGTCAGAGACGCTTTGAGTTTGCTTGACCAAGCAGTCTCTTCAAGTTCCTCAAAACTTACGGGGGAATATGTCCGAGAACTTCTTGGTCTTTTGCCGAAAGACATTATAGTTTCTATGACTGATTATATCGCAGAAGGCAATGCGGCAAAAATTTTAAAAATCATAGACGATGTATCGTCGGAGGGATACAATATACTTGAATTGGCAAAAAATTTGCGGGATTATTTGCGCGAACTTATGATTTATTCCATAAATCCAAAAACAAAAGAAATGTTAGGCTCTGACAAAATTTTTTTTGAAAAACAAAAAGATTTATTTTCTATTC
>JAIRQB010000227.1 GCA_031256695.1 Elusimicrobiota bacterium
TCTATTTATATGATGGCTGATTCCGGCGCCAGAGGCTCTAAACAGCAAGTCAGGCAACTTGCAGGTATGCGCGGTCTTATGGCTAAACCGCAGAAAAAACTCACGGGCGGCATAGGTGAAATTATAGAAACTCCGATTATTTCAAATTTCCGCGAAGGGCTGACTGTTTTGGAATATTTTATATCTACGCATGGCGGACGCAAAGGATTATCCGATACCGCTTTAAAGACAGCGGAAGCCGGGTATTTGACAAGAAAACTTATTGACGTAGCGCACGATGTCGTAGTCACAGAAGAAGATTGCCGAACTGTAAATGGAGTATTTATAGGAACATTGCAAAGCGGCGATGAAATAGTTGAAAAAATTGACGAGCGCGTCATTGGAAGAGTTGCTTTAGATAATGTCGTAAGCGTTATAGACGATGAGTTAATAGTTAGAAGGGGAGAAGTAATCACCGCTGAAAAAGCGAAAAAACTCATAGAGTCAGGCATAGACAAAATAGGAATCAGAAGCGTTTTGACTTGCGAAGCCGAACACGGCATCTGCGCAAAATGTTACGGATTAAATCCCGCTACCGGCAAAATGGCGGAAGTTGGAGAAGCAGTCGGCATCATTGCGGCTCAATCTATAGGCGAGCCGGGCACTCAGTTGACTTTGAGGACTTTCCATATCGGTGGAACAGCCAGCCGCGTCGTTCAGCGTTCTGAAATTTATGCTGAACACAGCGGAACAGCCGATTATTACAATCTAAAAGCAATCAAAAATAAAAACGGTGAAACTATAGTTTTAAGCAGAAATACGGAACTTGTCTATACTGAAACGGCTACGCGTCGCAGGCAGATTTATCAAATTCCTTACGGCGCCGTTATAGAAGCGATGGACAAAGAGAAAATTGAAGTAAAATCAGCCTCTGATACGGGATTTAAGAAAAATGTTCTGCTCGCAAAATGGGATCCTTATTCTAAACCGATTATAAGCGAATTTGAAGGGACAGTTTATTTTATAGATATAAAAGACGGCGTGACTTTGCAGAAAGAAAAGTCAAAAATTACAGGGCAGATTGAAAGAGTAATTATAGACCATCCTTCTGACAGAAGGAGTCCGAGAATAGTGATTAAGTCTGAGGATAAAACTGTCGGCGAATATCCTCTCCCCGTTGATACTACTTTGGTAGTTTTTGACGGAATGAAAATTGCCGCAGGCGATGTATTGGCTAAAATTCCGCAGGAAGTGTCTAAATCAAAGGATATTACAGGCGGTCTTCCGAGAGTCGCCGAATTGTTTGAAGGGCGAAAGCCTAAAAATGCCGCTGTTGTTTCAGAAATTGACGGTATAGTTCATTTAGGGGGACCGACTTCCAAAGGAAGCATAAAAGTTGAAGTTGAAAATCCTGACACAGCGATGAAAATAGAATATCTTGTGCCTGCCGGACGCCATTTAGTCGTCTATGAAGGCGATAGAGTAAAAGAAGGCGAGGCTTTGTCTGACGGCGCTATAAATCCGCACGATATTCTTAAAGTAAAAGGTCCAAAGGAAGTTCAAGAATATCTTGTCAATGAAATTCAACAAGTTTATAGGCTGCAAGGAGTTACGATTAACGATAAGCATATTGAAATAATAGTGCGGCAAATGCTTTCAAATGTGCGCATTACGGATTCAGGCGGCAGCCAATTCTTAAACGGCGAAATTGTGTCCCGCCATAGATATGAGGTTGAGAAAAAACTTGATAAAACTAATGGCAAAAAAGTTCCTGCGGCGCATCCCATATTGTTAGGAATCACAAAAGCCTCTCTGTCTTCTGATTCATTTATATCTGCGGCTTCTTTCCAAGAGACGACGAGAATTTTGACCGAGGCGGCTGTTTCAGGGCAAATAGATATATTGCGTGGTCTTAAAGAAAATGTCTCTATAGGTCATTTAATACCCGCTGGAACTGGTTTAAAAATAAATGAGTATGCAGAATAAAAAACGGCAGTAAAATAAAATTATAGTTGAGGAATAAAAAATGCCTACAATAAATCAGTTAATCGCGCAAGGGCGCGAAGCCGCTTTTAGAAAAACTAAATCTCCCGCTTTAAAAAGTTGTCCGCAAAGAAGGGGCGTCTGCACAAGGGTTTATACAACTACTCCTAAAAAACCTAATTCTGCTCAAAGAAAAGTGGCAAGAGTCAGGCTTTCAAATGGATATGAAGTTACCACTTATATACCCGGCGTAGGGCACGGACTGCAGGAGCATTCAATAGTCCTTATACGCGGCGGGCGTGTAAAAGACTTGCCCGGTGTCCGCTATCACATTATCAGAGGCACTTTAGATACTACTGGAGTTGAAGGACGCAAGCAATCAAGAAGTAAATATGGAGCAAAGAGGGCAAAAGCCGCTTCTGCTTCCAAATAAAGCAAGACAAAATTAAATTTTAGAGGTGATATATGCCGCGTAAAGCGTTAAAACCAAGAGAAAAAAGAGGTTTTCCAAACGGCGACTCAAAATTTGGGTCTGTTATGGTAGCGAGATTTATAAATAAACTTAATTTTAAGGGCAAAAAAACTACTGCTGAAACCATTATGTATAAGGCTTTGGATATTGTTAAAGATAAGACGAATGAAGAACCTATAGCGGTATTTAACAGAGCCATAGAAAATATTAGACCATTGCTTGAAGTCAGACCGCGCAGAGTCGGCGGCGCTACTTATCAAGTTCCGATGGAAGTTCCAATGGTGCGTTCAACTACTCTTGCTATTAACTGGCTGACTGAAATAGCAAGGAGTAAAACGGGAAAACCGATGTGTGAAAGGCTTGCTCAAGAAATTATTGAAGCCGGGAAAAAAGAAGGCGCCGCTATGAAGAAGAGAGAAGACACTCATAAAATGGCTGAAGCAAATAAGGCTTTCGCTCATTACCGCTGGTAGACTAAAAAAGGATATTTAAAATGTTTGGCAAAGATAATGAAAAGCGTTCAGAAAGACCTGAAATTTTTAAATGGTGCGGTTGGGCTTCTCCCGTAGGACTTGGGATTTTTATAATATCTTGCGCTGTCAGTATTTTATTACTCGCTTTGGCGGGGAGTTTGTTTATAAATTGAAAAATAAGAAATAGATTTAAACATCAAATAAATTAAAAAGTTAAAGGAAAAGGAAATGGCAAGGGAATATCCGTTACAGAAAATTAGAAATTTCGGCATAGCCGCTCATATTGATGCGGGCAAAACTACCACAACAGAAAGAGTTCTCTATTATGCGGGCAGAACTCATAAAATAGGCGAAGTTCACGAAGGCGCTGCTACTATGGATTGGATGGAGCAAGAGAGAGAAAGAGGCATTACCATCACTTCTGCCGCAACTTATTGCAAATGGCAGGATATGCAACTTAATATAATAGATACGCCAGGTCACGTTGATTTTACAGCGGAAGTTGAGAGGTCTTTAAGGGTTTTAGACGGCGCTGTCATTGTTTTTGATTCAGGCAATGGAGTTGAGCCTCAATCTGAGACAGTTTGGCGTCAATCCGATAAGTATGGAGTTCCAAGAATAGTGTTTTCAAATAAAATGGATAAAGTAGGCGCTGATTTTTTTATGGTTGTAAAGGATATTAGCGATAAGTTGGGGTCTGTCCCTTTACCGATTCAAATTCCTATAGGAGCAGAATCTGATTTTAAAGGCATTGTGGATTTAGTAGAGATGAAAGCGCATATTTGGACGGGCGAAGAATTAGGCGCTAAATTTGACATAACGGAAATCCCCGCAGACTTAAAAGATAAGGCTGTTGAAATGAGGGCAAAAATGATAGAACTCATAGCCGACTATAATGATGAAGTGATGAGTAATTATATGGAAGGCAAAGAGTCAACTGTGTCTCAAATAAAAGCCGCTATTAGAAATGCAACTCTCCAAATAAAACTTATACCTGTGCTTTGCGGTTCTGCTTTTAAAAATAAGGGCGTTCAGCCTATGTTGGACGCAGTATGCGATTATTTGCCTTCTCCTCTTGATAGAAAGGCTTTCAAAGGCATAGACCCAGAAACAAATGAGCCTGCTTCAAGAGAAGTTGATGATAAGGCGCCTTTTAGCGCTTTGGCTTTTAAAATTCAGGCTGACCCTTTCATAGGAAAATTGACATATTTTCGCGTATATTCAGGAACTTTGGAAAGAGGCTCATATGTATTTAATACCGGAAAAAACAATAGAGAAAGGATTTCACGCATAGTCCGTATGCATTCAAATAATAGAGAAGATATTGAATCCGTCAATGCGGGAGATATAGCGGCGGCTGTCGGTCTTAAAAATACGGGAACGGGCGATACTCTTTGCGCTGAAGAACACCCTATTCTTTTAGAATCAATGTCTTTTCCTGACCCAGTAATAGACGTTGCTATTGAGCCTAAATCAAAGGCTGATGAAGAAAAACTCGCTATAGCGCTAAATAGGCTTGCTGAAGAAGATCCTACTTTTAGAGTTCGGACAAATGAAGAAACAAATCAGACTATCATAGCGGGTATGGGCGAACTTCATTTAGAAATTTTAGTAGATAGAATGAAAAGAGAATATAATGTTCAAGCAAATGTCGGCAGACCTCAAGTAGCGTATAGGGAAACAATAAAGAAGTCGCGCGAAGCGGAAGCAAAATATATAAGGCAAACAGGCGGGCGCGGGCAATATGGACACGTTATTTTAACGGTTGAACCGCAAGAGCCCGGAAAGGGTTATGAATTTGTCAATAAAATTGTTGGCGGCGTAATTCCAAAAGAATATATTCCCGCTGTTGACAAAGGCATTAGAGAAGCCGCTACATCTGGAACTCTTGCTGGTTATCCAGTAGTAGATGTTAAAATTACTTTAACAGACGGCTCTTTCCATGAAGTTGATTCCTCTGAAATGGCTTTTAAGATAGCGGGGTCAATGGCTTTTAAAGATGCTTGCAAGAAGGCAAATCCAGTGATTTTGGAGCCGATAATGAGGGCTGAAGTTATTGTGCCTGAAGAATATATGGGCGATGTAATAGGCGATTTAAATTCAAGGCGCGGGAAAATATCCAGTATGGAAGCAAAAAACAAAGTGCAGCATATTAAGGCATCTATTCCTTTGGCTGAAATGTTTGGTTATTCAACGGCTTTGCGCTCATTAACGCAGGGCAGAGGTAATTATAGTATGGAGCCTTCTCATTATGAGGAAGTGCCGAGGCAAATATCTGATAAGATATTGGAACAAAATTCAAAAGGATAATTTAACGGGAGGTTCAAAATGGCAAAGGAAAAGTTTGATAGGAGCAAGCCGCATGTAAATGTAGGAACGATAGGGCATGTAGACCACGGCAAAACGACATTGACGGCGGCAATAACAAAAGTATTA
>JAIRQB010000231.1 GCA_031256695.1 Elusimicrobiota bacterium
TAATACTTTTGTTATTGCCGCCGTCAATGTCGTTTTGCCGTGGTCTACATGCCCTATCGTTCCTACATTTACATGCGGCTTGCTCCTATCAAACTTTTCCTTTGCCATTTTGAACCTCCAAGATTTTTATTGATTTGCCTTTTTAAACGCTTAAAACAGCCGAGGGTGGGAATTGAACCCACGACCGCCTCCTTACCAAGGAGGTGCTCTACCACTGAGCCACCTCGGCGCAAATTGCGCATTATTAAAAGCGGGAGACGGGAATCGAACCCGCGTGTCTAGCTTGGAAGGCTAGCGCACTGCCATTGTGCTACTCCCGCAAGGTAATTCTTAATAATGACACAGCGTCACTTGCTTTGACAATGGGAGCGGATGGATTTGAACCACCGAAGGGCAAGCCCGCCAGATTTACAGTCTGGTGCAATAGACCACTCTGCCACACTCCCAATTTTTTATGAAATACAAGAGAAAAGAACTTTAAGCGAAAAAAAAGCAAATAAAAAAAATTGTTGCTGGTTTTACAACAACAATTTACGGCGGGATTTTATACCTTTGACTTATAAAAGTCAATTTAAGCCGTCATTAAAACGCCGTCTTAAGCCTGTTTCTTACAGCATTTGCTGCAAGAGGCTAAATCAAAGTCTTGCTGTCGCTGACGCCGCATTAGCAATGGTTTAAATCCGAATATTACAATCAAAAATAAAACAAAAAAAGCCAATGTTTTTAGACATCGGCTTTTTTACGGCATTGCAACAATGATGAGTTAGGCTATCTCAACCGTTTTGGCGATAGACTAAATATCAGGTATTTGTATTTTCCAGCCTGATATTGCCTCAAATCCGCCGGCAATTTCAAAAAGCCTCTTATCAGTAAGTCTTGCGCTCATAAAGTGGACGCCTATGGGGATATTGTCTTTTGACATAGATACGGGAACAGTGATGCCGGGCAGTCCCGCTAAATTTGCCGCCATAATAAAAATATCGCTTTCCTCTCTTAGACTCTCGCCGAATTTAACGGGCATTTGCAATGAGGCGGGAGTAAAAATAGCCTCGCATTGTTTAAACGCCGCTTCTATTTCATTTATCAAAAGCGTCCTCACCCTTTGGGCTTGATGATAACATCTGTGATAATTTTTAGCGCCTAAAACATATGTGCCGAAAAGTATTCTCTTTTTAACCTCATAGCCCAGCGATTCCGCTCTGCTTTTTGCATATTCATCGTTCAAACTGACGCCTTTCTTTGAGCGGTGTCCATATCTGATTCCGTCAAAAGTGGCTATATTTGCGCCGACTTCCGCGCACATTATCACCTTATATAGAGCGGGCGTGTATTTATACGACGGGGCGTCTATTTCAATTATTTGCGCTCCCGCCGTCTCTATATCTTTTACCGCTTTTTTGAAAGCCTCCATTATAGGCTCGTCTATTTCATAATCTTTTAATTGTTTAGGAATGCCTATTTTCATTCCTTTCAAAATATCGGCATTATTGTTTAAATTTTCAGCATAATTTATGTATTCATTAGGCTCGCAAACGGAGTCGCGGTAATCCTTGCCCGATATAATGCTGACAATTTCAGCCGTATCTTTGACATTCCTTGTGAAAGTCCCCGCTTGGTCAAAAGAGGATGCCAAAGCGCAAATTCCATATCGGCTAATAAGTCCATATGAGGGTTTATACCCTACAACTCCGCAAAAACCTGCAGGCTGTCTTATAGAACCGCCCGTGTCTGAACCCAAAGCGCAAGAAGCCATACCGGAACCTACGGCGCAAGCGCTCCCGCCTGAAGAGCCGCCCGGTATTCTGCATATATCCCAAGGATTTGCCGTTTTTTGATAAGCGGAAGTCTCAGTAGAACCCCCCATAGCGAATTCGTCCATATTTGTCCGCCCTAAAAATACAGCGCCTGCATTTTTTAATTTTTCTATTACATCGGCGTCGTAAGGGGAAATATAATTTTCCAAATATTTTGAAGAAGAAGACATCGCTTCGCCCTTTATCATAAAGTTGTCTTTTATAGCCATAGGAATTCCTTCAAGAGCGCGGATATTTTGAGCGCCTACTGCAATTCTCTCGTCAGATTCTTTAGCCGCTTTTAGCGCTTTTTCTTCTCTTGTCTCTAAAAAAGCCTTCAAAACAGGATTTTTTTCTTTAATCCTTTTGTAAAAAGTTTTGACAGCCTCAACGCTTGAAAGACGTTTTGTTTCAAACTCTTCCCTCATTTCTCCAATAGTCAATGTTAAAATTTTTTCCATTAGAACCACTTTTTCCTTTTAAAATATAACAGCAATAAAACGATGGCGCATATCATAAGCGATACGGCGAAATACCAAGTTCCCTTTTCGCTGAAAAAAGCGTATTCGGGGAAAACTACATTCATTCCATAATAGCCTGAAATTACAAGGACGGGCATAAGAACTGTGGCTATTACAGTCAGCACTTTCATTACTTCAGTCAGTTTTACCGTGACGCTTGACATATAGACTTCAAGCAAACTGACGACAGTTTGGCTTCTCAGCATTATGGATTGATTTAAGCGCGCAATTTGAGAGGAAATATCGCGGAAATAGACGAGATATTCTTTCCTAATCAATCCAATATCTGCTCTTATAAAATAGACATAGACGGCTTGCTGGGCTTCCGCTATTTTCTTTAAAGCGAAAATTACTTTTTTAGTGTCTAAAATCTGTTCCATATTTTTTGGGTCGGGCGAGGCTAAAATTTCATCTTCTAAAAGTTCTATTTTCTCGTCTATTTTCTCAAGTGTGAATTCATAACTTGAAACGGTTTTATTAAAAATGCCGTAGAGAAGTTTTTCTATTTCAATGTTTTTTGTCTGCCGCAGAGTTTTAGTTTTTTCAAATAAAAGTTCTAAAAAGAAAAGTTCGTCTATGTGGGCTGTCACTAAAAAGCCTTTTCCCGCAAAAAAGTTCAACTCATAAATGCTCTCGTCAAATTCTTGGAAATAATTTGGTTTTAATTGTATGCCGTGTATTGCGCCGAAAATATAATTTCCTATTTCTTCTACTTTCGGATAATACTGTGGAAAAAGGCAGTCTTCTAATGACATTTCGTGGAATTGAAAAGTTTTAGAAAGCAGGTCTGTTTCTTCAATAGTGAGTTCGTGATTTTCTAAAAAAATATCCGCCCAAATAAATTTCGGCTTTTGAGCATAAATTTTAGCGATTTCTTCCGCATCATCGCTTGTGTGCATTTCGCCGTTAAAAGAATAGATTGCTTTAATCATTTTACCGCTCCCGTTTTTATTGCGCTTCTATCACTTTTTTGATTTTGTAAAAATTTCCTTCTTTATCAGGGGCGGCGTTTAATAAACTTTCTACTGTTTCTTTTGGAGAAGGCTTTACTATATCATCGCGCCAAACATTTCTTAATTTTGTCACGTGCGTGGTCGGTTTTAAAGAGGAGACATCAGGCTCTTGCAAAACTTCAATATAAGACATCATCTGGTTTAAATCTTTTAAGTATTTGTCTTTTTCATCTTCGCCGATAGCAATTCGCGCTAAAAAAGCGGTGGTTTCAAGTTCTTCTTTCGTCATAAATATCCTCTTTTTTTAATGTGATTTTTTAATTTTTACGGCGGATTATAACAAAAACAAATACAGCCTTTTGCGGCGCTAAATAAAAAATATGAAGAAAGTCAGCGGGCTATTTTTACGGTTTTCAACCGTCAGACAAGACAAAATTAACTTTATTTCCTGCTGCCAGGTTTTATAGGCTCAGAACCGTTTTTACACATCGGGCATTCTTGAGGACTATAGGTTTTTACTTCCAAAGACAGCAGAGAAAATTTAGGAATATCAAAAAGCGCTTTCCCCGAGCCTTGACTTCTATCTACAAGGCAAGAAACCGCTAAAACATTCCCTCCAAATCCATTTACGCAATCTATCGCTTCTCTCGTAGAAAGCCCTGTTGTAATCACATCTTCAACGATTAAAATTCTTTCGCCTTCGCTTATTTTAAAACCGCGCCTTAAAGTCATTTTGCCTTCTGCTCTTTCTGCAAAAAGCGCTCTTGCTCCGAGCGCTTTTGCCGTCTCTTGACCTATAATAAGCCCGCCGAGCGCAGGAGATACGGCAGTTTCAATTTTTATGCCGCTGTCTTTTATCAAAGCGGCAAGACGGCTGCCGAGTTCTTGAGCAATATTTGGGTATTGCAAAATAAGAGCGGATTGAAAGTATGCGTCTGAATGAAGACCGCTTGATAAGAGAAAATGCCCGTTTAACAAGGCTTTATTTCTTTCAAAAAGAGTTTTTATATCTTCCATTTTATTCCTTAACCTTTTTATTTTTTCTTAAAAATTTCCAAAAGTTTTGCGCAAGCCGTTTCAGCCATAATTTTATGCCCTTCTGCATTTGGGTGAAGCCCGTCTTCTAAATAAAGATTTGTGTCTGCGCTGGCGGAAAAAGCCGCATTGAAATCTATAAAAGGAGTTTTAAAAATTTTGCAAAAAGACGATAGCCATATATTGTATGAGAGACAACAGCCTTGCGCCGATTCCATATCTGTAAAAGAAGCCCAATCAGTTCTGACATTGTCTAAATCAATAGGCAAAAGAGAGCCTGTAATAAACAAAATTTTATTTGCAGACGCTAAATTTAACATAGCAAATATATTTGAGCGGGCATTAGCGGAAGTTTGACTTGTAAAAATATCATTTGCCCCGCCTACGGCAATTACTGCCGAGGGGTTTTCTCTTAAAACATCTCTTTCAAATCTCGCTATCATACCGCCCGTAGTGTCGCCGTTTATGCCTTTATTGATAATTTCAAAACCGGTTTTTTCAGCAGTCAAAGAGACCCAAGTATCGCGGCGCGCCATAGCAAATCCGTAAGTTAAACTATCGCCTAAACAAATTATTTTCATTTAGCGTCTGTCGGATTAAAGAGAAAAACTTCTAAATTCTCGTCATATCTTCTGCCCATTTTTATGCCTGCAATTTCAGCAATGATAATATCAGCAGTCAGCAAAACTTTATTGCCCTCTATCAAATGTCCGCCAAAGGCATTTCCTTTGCCGTCGCTTAAATTAAAATGGACGTGAAAAAGCGTTTCGCCGTCTACGCCCTGACAAATCATACCGCTGAGGCTGGTAAGTTCTATGGGACCTGTTAAAATAACAGGCTCGCTGTAGCCGTATCCTGCTTTCTTATGAGGCAATTCCACAGGGTCAAAAAACCTCGCTCCGTCTAAACTGCCGATGCCGCCTAAAATCATTCCATTGTTAATTCCCGTCTTTTCGCAAGCCTCTTTTAACCCTTCTAAAATATCTTCGCCAGGTCCAAGCCTAAATGCCGCCGTTTTTGTCAAACTGCCTATTGCTATTTGCATACTGAACTCCTTCTCTTTTAAATTTTAACAACTCCGCTTTTGCCGCTTTTATTAAAACAGCGGATTTTTTTAATTTACTGCGCAAGGATTTCTAAAAACTGCTCATTGCTTAAATTGTTTATATAGTCCCCTGTTTTTACTTGCGATAAAACGCTTTTATAATTTTCCTCATTTGCTTTTTTGCCTATAAAGAGAGCGCCCAAGGAGTCAACGTCTTTTATGCCGAAAAAATCCCCGTAAATTTTCATATCTGTAATAATGCCGCCTTCAGCCGTCTGCATACAGATTTCAATAATGCCGGAATTTTCTACTTTGCGTTTTTTCTTAATTGAATATTCGGGCGATTTGCCGTAATTCCAATCCCAAGTCGCATATTTTTCATCTTTTAATTTATTGATGCCGTCAATGTCTGCATCTTTCAATTTATAAACATCAAACTTTTCCTCTTTTAAAATAAAATCAAGCAAGATATTTTTAAATTCTAAAAGCGTAATAGGATTCTTTATATGTTCGCTTACATTTGTGACTCTGCTCCTTATGGATTTAAACCCTTTAGAGACTATTTTGTCGCCTGAAACATTTAAAGCCTGCATCACTGTGTCTAAATTGCTTGAAAACATTATTGTGCCGTGATGCATTATGCGTCCGTCTTTTATGTATTGAGCATTGCCTGAAAATTTCTTTCCCTCTATCGTTATATCGTTTCGCCCTGAAATTTCCGCTTGAACGCCTAATGTGGAAAGAGCCGCCGCTATGGGTTTGCAAAAAAATTGTAAATCAAGTTTATCGGCATTTGCGGCATTTGAGACAAAAGTAAAATTTAAATTGCCTAAATCGTGATAAACTGCACCACCGCCTGAAAGACGTCGCGCCACATTTATTTTATTTTCCTTAACAAAAGAGGCGTTTATCTCTTCAACGGTATTTTGATTTTTGCCTATTATTATTGAATTGTCATTTTGCCAAAGCATAAAACAATTTTCTTTTTTGCCGAGTTCGTCAAAGACGAATTGCTCTAAAGCGAGATTGAAATATGGATTAAAACTTGAAGATTCTAAATAAATCATTTTTTGACTCCTTTTATTTTTCAAAATTATTTAGCGCGCTGTTTTTAAGGCTAATTCCGCTATAGGCTTAAAAGTCAATCTGTGTATGGGGCAGACTCCGAATTTTTTTACCGCCTCAATATGAGTTTTTACGCCGTAGCCTTTATGCTTTTCAAAATTATAATTTGGATATAACTTGGCGTATTCAATCATAATCTCATCTCTTTTGACTTTTGCAAGTATTGAAGCGGCGGCTATTGAGAGGCTTTTTCCGTCGCCGCCCGTTATGCTTTCTTGGTGCATTTGAATTTCTTTTATTTTTTGATTGCCGTCTATTAGGCAGATGGAAGGCTTGAGTTTTAAGGACAGAAGCGCTTTTTTCATTGCAAGAATAGTTGCTTGCAAGATATTGATTTTATCTATTGTTTCATTGTCTATAGAAACTATTGAAAAAGACAATGCCGTTTTTTTGATTTTTTCTGAGAGTTCTTTTCTTTTTTGGAAGGATATTTGTTTAGAGTCTTTGACGCCGTCTATATCAGCGAGAGCGGGAAGTATAACGGCAGCCGCAGTAACAGGACCTGCCAAAGGTCCCCGTCCTGCCTCATCAACCCCGGCTATAAAATCATAACCGAGGTCTGCATATTTTTTATCAAACAAAAAATACGGATTCATAGAAAAATACGAAGCGCTTATTGTTGCGGTTGTTGAGTGGTTTGCGAAGACTCTGATTGTTCAGGCTGCATTTGTTCTTGAGGCTGCCCGCCTAAATTTTGTTTCTCTTTGTCATATCTCTTTTCGGCAATCCTAGCGGATTTTCCCGATAAATTCCTCAAATAATACAGTCTTGCTCTACGGACTTTGCCGCTTCTGACCAATTCTATTTTTTCAATTCTTGGCGAATGCAATGGAAAAATTCTCTCTACGCCTACTCCAAAAGATGATTTCCTAACCGTAAAAGTTTCAGAAAGCATATGACCTCTCTTTCTTATCACAACGCCGTCAAAAATCTGCACTCTTTCACTATTGCCTTCTACTACTTTAAAATGAACTTTTATCCTGTCGCCCGGTCTAAAAGCAACGCCAAAATCTCTTTTTTGCGAATGTTGAACTTCTTCTAATAAAGATAAAGACATTTTCCGCTCCTTAATTTATGTGTTTTATATTTTTTTCAGCAAATCGGGTCTCTTTTTCTTTGTCGCTATATAAGACTGCTCTTTGCGCCACTTCTCTATTTCTTTATGATTGCCTGACAAAAGAACAGAAGGGACTTTCATTCCTTTAAAATTTTCAGGTCTTGTATATTGAGGGTAATCCAAATATCCGTTGAAAAAAGAATCGTTTTCAATAGAACTTTTCTCTTTAACCGCGCCCGGCATCATTCTCACAAGAGAATCTATCAAAACCATTGCAGGTATTTCTCCGCCGGTCAGCACATAATCGCCTATTGATATTTCGCAATCAACAAAATTCATAACCCGCTCGTCAATACCTTCATAATGTCCGCAAATCAAAGCCAGCCGTTTTACCTTTAATAAACTGTTTATGATTTTATTGTTTAACGGTTTTCCCTGCGGAGACATATAGACAATATAAGGTCTTCTTGATTTGTTTGTATATGCGGAAAGTTTTTTTTTTATTCCAACTGAAGCGAGCGCATCAAGAATAGGCTGACACTTAATTACCATCCCGGCGCCGCCGCCGAAAGGCTTATCATCAACTTTTTTATGTTTATCTTTGGAGAAAGAACGAATGTCAATGATATTGATTTCCGCTATCTTTTTATCAAACGCTTTTTTCATCAAACTTTCTGAAAAAGGCGGCTCAAACATCTTGGGAAATAATGTTAAAACATCAATCCTCATAAACAATATAACCGTTAAACTCTATTCCTGCATCTTCTGTTTCGTCTTTTTGAGGTTTGGAATTGCCGCTAAAAATGCTTTCATAGTTTTTAGGCAAAGAGATAAATATCTTTCTATCGGCAATACTTACTTCTTTTACTATTTCCTTTAACGCGGGAATTAAAAACTCTCTATTGCCGTTTCTAACTGCCCACACATCATTGCTCCCCGTAGGCAAGACATTATAAAGAACTCCGAGATACCCGCTTGAAGCATCTAAAACTTCAAAACCGAGTATCTCGGAGATTTTCCAAACACACTTATTATTTTGTTCCATCTATTCTACAATCTCAACAGTCGCTCTTTTATCAAGTTTCGCCGTAGCAGAATTGACGATGACCCTTATTGATTTAATAATTCTGCCCTCTTTGCCGATAATTTTGCCTCTGTCTCCATCGGCTACTTTAAGTTCCAATACCGTGGCTTTTTCGCCTGCAATCTCTTTCACATCAACTTGGTCTGGATTGTCAACTAATGCTTTCGCAATGTAAAGAACGAGATCTTTCATAATACCCTCCGCTATGGCAAATTTTACTTATCGTTGCTGCTTGATTTTTTTATGAAATCGGCTACTGTATCAGACGGTTTAGCGCCTTGTGAAAGCCAATAAGAGAGCCTTTCCGCATTGACTTTAAACTTATCGCTGTATTCAACAGCCATAGGGTCATATTGCCCTAATACCTCTAAAGCCCTGCCGTCTCTTTTTGACCTTTGGTCCATAACCGCTACTCTATAATAAGGTCTTTTTGGTTTTCCTAATCTCTGTAAACGAATCCGAACTGCCATTGCCAACCTCCGTTTGTCTTGTTTTTGATTATTGAGGGCGGATTTTATCTCAAATATATGCCTTTGTCAATTAAGAGATTCTATTGCTCCGTCAATATAGAAAGGCGCTATATGAAAGTAAATCCTCCCATATCTGCCCTGCCCATATACTTTTATAACTATGCCGCTGTCTTTGTGCGATAAAATATAATCCATATCTAAAGGCAAGACATAATATATAGTTGCCGGCGCATTTTCATCAAAATCTGCTTTGTAATCCCCGTAATTGTTTGAAATATTTGATTTGTTTTGCGAAAGCATTGATTCTGAACCGTCTAAATAATTGATAGGCATTTGAATATCGCTAAAAACTATTTTTTTGTCTTGCGAGGCTCTCGCAAATGAAGCGTTTAATAACTGCTCTTCTTTATTGTAAATGCGGCTTATTTTGAAATCTTGTCCTTTTATTAAATCTGAAGTGAAAGCGCAGAGTAAAAAGAATAGTTTCTGATTGTTTTCCTTCTTGACGGCTTTTAGAATATAAGAGACTCTCATTTTACGCGGAATGTCCGCTGTGTTAAACATTCTTTTCTCAGCATTGGATACCATAGAATAATCAATGATTGGAAATTCAAAAATTGTCTCTTTATGTATTCTATCGTTTGTTATAACGGCATTTTTACTTATATCGGCGGCTGTCTTAAAATTGACCGAACAAGAGGATAAGTATATTGCAAGAATTAAAGCAAAAGTCGCCGCAAAGAAAATTTTTTTCATAATTTTTACCTCCTTAAATGATGGTAAAGCCGTCGCATTGTATAAAAAACAAAATGCAGACCGACAGACGGTATTAAACGGATTTCTATCTTATTGCAAACTGATAATCAAGGACTTGAAAACAATTAAAAACTATAGTTTAGAGTTATGAGTTATGAATGCGGGATGGCGACAAAAGGGAACAAGCGAAACGATAGCGGTTGAAAGAGTTAAGAATTATGAATGCGGGATGGCAGCAAAAGGGAAGGGGCGGGTTTTGGATTTTCCAAAACCCGCCCCTTCCCTTGTTGTTTGCTGTTGACTGCTGTTTTGCGTTTAAAGCGT
The DNA here is from genome assembly GCA_031256695.1 of Elusimicrobiota bacterium. Taxonomy (GTDB): domain Bacteria; phylum Elusimicrobiota; class Endomicrobiia; order Endomicrobiales; family Endomicrobiaceae; genus JAIRQB01. The sequence continues at coordinate 10,164 of JAIRQB010000231.1, forward strand.
TGATAAAGCGTAAACCCCGGGTGTCATTCCGTCGCAAGAGGAGTTATTTACTGGCGCTAACAGCGC
>JAIRQB010000062.1 GCA_031256695.1 Elusimicrobiota bacterium
ACTTTTAATTCTTTTAAATTGCATTTCTAAACTCCAAATCTTCTAACCGCTGTCAGTTTTGGAAATCTTTCAAGGTTTTCAACGGGAATTAAAGCGGTTTGAGCAACTCTTCCTGCAGATATTTCCAAAATTCTCTCGCCCGTAAAGCCGTCAAATAATTCTCTAACGGCAATACGTATAGGCTCAAATTGATAAGGACTTAAAAATTCTATTGACTCTCCTACTTCAATTTTATTTTTCACCTCTATTTCAAGCATATTGTTTTTGACGCCTACAACTTTGCCTACGCTCCGCCAAAGACTTCTGCTTGAAGTGTCGGCATAGTCTTGGGCGCTTTCATTAGGCGTTCCTTTAAAAAACCCTAAAGTATAGCCCCTATTTTGCAGCGCCGAAATTTCTAACATATAACGGTCAGCATTCCAAGCATCGGGATTGTCAAAATAATCATCTATTGCTTTGCGGTAAACTCTTGCTGTCTGGGCTATATAATAATGGCTTTTATTTCTGCCTTCTATTTTTAAAGAATCAAAACCGACATTTAAAATCTGATTTAATTTTGGCAGCAGGCATAAATCCTTTGAATTCAAAATATAAGAGCCTCGGTCATCTTCAATAAGTTCTAAAAATTCTCCCGCTCTTAATTCCTCTTCAAATAAAAATCTTGTTCTATATTTCCAACGGCAAGAGTGGGCGCAAAGACCCCTATTTGCCCCGCGTGAAGCCATAAAAGAGGACAATAGACATCTGCCCGAATAAGATATACACATTGACCCGTGGATAAAAATTTCAAGTTGAATATCAGGGCAGGCTCGCCTAATTTCTACACTTTCTTTAAAACTAACCTCTCTGCCCAAAATACAAAGAGAAGCGCCGCTTTTACGCCAAAAGTCAACTGTTAAAGAGGAACAGATATTTGCTTGCGTTGAAATATGCAGCGGGAGATTTGGAATTTGAGTTTTGACAAGTTGAAAAATGCCGGGGTCTGCTACAATTAGCCCATCAGGGGCTATATCTTTGATAATCGGCAATATCTTATTTAACGGCTCCATATCGCTATTTCTTGAAAATAAATTAAGCGCTAAAAAGAGTTTTTTGCCGCAATTTTTGGCAATTTTTGCCGCTTCTCTTATTTCATCTATATTGAAAGCGCAAGAAGTCCTCAAACTCAAACCTGAAATGCCGCAATAGACGGCGTCTGCGCCGTATAAAAGAGCGGTTTTAAAACCTTCTATATCGCCTGCCGGAAGTAAAAGTTGCGGTTTATTTTTCATTTGATTTAAGAGATAGCGGCTTTTTAATGAATTGCCGCCTCTATTTCAGCGGCAAGAGTTAAATTGTCTCTGTGGACAACTTCCTCATCGCTATGCGGGAAAATTTTTTTTATCTCTTTTGACCTCCTGCCTTTAATCAGCCTCAATTCATCGCTTGAAAAATTTACAAGCCCTTTTGCAAAATCATTTTTTAAATTGTCGGCAATGTTTACCGTATCGCCTCTTTTAAATTTTCCTTCTATTCCATTTATGCCTGCCGCAAGCAAACTCTTTCCCTTGGAAGCAATCATCTGAGCCGCTATGCTGTCTACAAAAATGCGCCCTCTTGCCTTTTTGCCGAATACTATCCACAATTTTTTAGTAGGCAAGCCTGCTTTTTTAGCGCAAAAATGAGTGCCAATATCTTTCTTTTCTACAATTTCTTTTAAAAATTTATGCTTTGAATTATGGGCTATTATAAAATCTGCGCCGCAAGAAACGGCTATTTTGGCGGCGACTATTTTTGTTTTCATTCCGCCTCTGCCTTTTTTACTTGAAGAAGCCTCTGATGCGGCATTTTCTATTTCTGCTGTAATGTCTTCTACCTTTTGTAAGAGTTTTGATTTTAATGGAGCGCCTATATAAAAGCCCTCTACATCGGTAAAAACAATTAAAATCTCAGCGCCTATAGAAGCGCATACTAAAGCGGCAAGAGTATCATTGTCGCCAAAATTTATTTCTTCAACTGCTACGGCGTCATTTTCATTTATTATAGGGATTATCCCGCGCCGCAAGAGTTCGGTTAGAGTATTTCTGATATTTATATATTGCCCGCGATTGTCAAAATTATCCCTTGTCAAAAGGACTTGCGCTGAAATTATGCCGAATTTTTGAAATCCTTCAGAATAAGCGTCCATTATTATAGGCTGTCCTATTGCGGCAAGAGCCTGTTTTTGCCTTAAAGTTGCAGGCTTGGCGGATTTTATCCGCCCCATACCTGCCCCAATAGCGCCCGATGTTATTATTATGATTTGATGTCCTAATGCTTTTAAAGCAGCGGCGCTCTGAGCAAAATCAAAAATATATTCTTTATTTAAAGAGCCGTCTTTATAGGTTAGAGAACTTGTGCCTATTTTGAGTATTATTTTCATTTATGCTCCGAAAAAACAAGCATTTGCGCAAATGCCATTTCTAAAATAGACTAATAGATTAAATCCACTATTCCCGTAGAGAATACAGGGACAAAGGTCAGCAGAAGCAAAACTATAAGTAAAACAGCATAGAAAGGCACGGATTCTTTTATAAAAGCGGCAATTTTGCATTTTGTAATGCCGCAAGTGACAAGCATAAGAGTTCCAACAGGCGGAGTAATACAGCCTATAGCGCTGTTAAAGATAAAAACCATAGCGAATTGTATATCAGATATGCCGAAGGCTCTCGCCACAGGCACAAGTAAAGGCACTAAAACAATCATACTCGCATTTCCCTCTACAAACATTCCCACCCCTATTAAAAATAAATTCACCAAGATTAAGAAAATGTATTTGCTTGAAATTGATGTCACCATAAATTCAGCAAGGGCTTGCGGCACTTGCTCTCTTGTCAAAATCCAAGCAAAAGCGGAAGCCGCTCCAATAATTAGCATTATGGAAGCGGTGGTCAAACAAGTCTCTTTAATTGCTTTTATAAAATCTTTAACAGTCATTTCTCTATAAATTAAAGCAAGTATTAGGGCATAGACTATCGCAGCAGAACCCGCTTCAGTGGGCGTAAAAACTCCAAAACGTATGCCGCCGATAATTACTATCGGCAATAAGAGAGAAGGAACGGCGTCTATCATAGTTTTAAGAAAACTTTCTTGTATCTTTATATCAGTAGTTTTTTGATAGCCGCGCTTAATTGAAATAATCATTACAAAAATCATAAGAGATATGCACAAAAGCGCCCCCACTCCAAAACCTGCCACAAAAAGTTTCCCCACAGAGACATTAGAAATAGAGCCGTAAATTATCATAGCAATGCCCGGCGGGATTAAAGGCGTAATCATTGCAGAGACAGCCGTCAGCACAGAGGAAAATTCTTTTGAAAATCCTTTCTTTTCCATCTCAGGCACGAGCATTTTTGCCTGCATAGCGGCATCGGCTAAATTAGAGCCTGAAAGACCGCCCATAACTGTTGCCGTTAAAACAGTAACTTGCCCCAGCCCGCCCGGTATGCCTAATTTTGAAATAATCACATCGCAAAACCGTATAACTCTTTTTGTAACCCCTGAATAATTCATAATAATTCCGCTGCAGACAAAAAAAGGTATTGCAAGAAGCGGTATATTTTCCATACCCGCTACAACCCTTTGAGCCATAATTTGTATAGGAATGCTGGGCGTTAAAAGACAATAAAGGGCAGAACTCGTCAAAAGAGATATAAAGACCGGGACTTTTAAGAAAAGCATTATCAACATAATAAATGCCGCTATTATCAAAACCGTTGAAGATTCCATTTTTTTCTCCTGCCTGATATATTTAACTGCATTGTCTGATATGCAACTTTACAAAGTTATGGGTTATTAGCGCATATTTTTACACAATCTTTTTTTTAAAAAATCCAATAGTTTTTTATGCGTTTGAAAGGTTTTATCCGCGCCCGCTTTTTTTAATCTTGCCACGTCAAGCGTGGTTTCAATTGCAAAACAAGTCATATTTGCCGACTTTGCCGCTTTAATTCCAAAAGGGGCATTTTCTATAACCAAACAATTTTTAGGCTCAATGTTTAGCGTTTGCGCGGCAGTCAAATATGGGTCGGGATAAGGTTTGCCCCTTTTTGTCATATCCACAGTGACTATAGCGTCAAAATAGCCCATAACTTGTTTAGGCAAAACTTCTTTTACTATAACCATACCTGAACCTGTCACAAGACCTACAGCAAAACCTTCTTTTTTTAAAAATTTGATTGTCTCTACAGCATTCTCAAAAAGACGAGGCTGAAAATGTTTTAAAAAAATTTTTCTCTTTTGAGATAAAAGTTTAGCAGTTTTTTGAGGCGTTAAAGGAATGCCCGCTTTTTTAAATAAATTTTGCAGTATTATCAAAGAATCTTTGCCCTCAACTTCAAAAATATATTGCGGCGTCATTTTTATGCCGAAAGGTCTTAAAAATTCATACCAAGAAATATAATGGTATGGAATAGAATCAACTACAGTGCCGTCCATATCAAAAAGAAAACCTCTAATCTTTGTTGTTTTCACTTTAAACTCCCATTTATTTGTTTTTCATTCCGCTCTACTCGCTATTGCCGTTTCCCACAATTCTTAACTTTTCAATTTTCACTTAACTTTATAACTCTATTTCAGATTATAAAGTTTATGCATTTGCGGCATCACTCTGACATCATTTAAGTCTTTTGCGGCAATTGAGCGAAATAAGAATATGTCCTGCAATTTTCCTTTATCTTTACTTAATGAGGGTTGCAAAATAAGGGGAATATTCTTTGAGACTGCCTTTATTATTTCGGCTGATTTTACAATTTCAATGAGTTTTGTCTCTTTTGTAAGCGCTATTTTGACAAAAACGGCTTTGCCTGCATTAGAAGCGGTTTGCAAAAATTCTTTATGTTCTTTCCAAAAACTTTTTCCGCAAGCGGAAGGCATTTTAAAATCCATAGAAATTATAGAGCATAGCGAAACTATTTTTTTTAAGTTTTGCGGCATAGCGCCGTTTGTCTCTAAATAAACTTCAAAGCCTTCTTGCAAGGCAAGAGGCAAGAATTCTTTTAGAAAATCTATCTGTAAAAGCGGCTCTCCGCCCGTAATTGATATTGATTTTAACCTTTGCTTGCCGCAAAATTTCGGCAAAATCGTCGCTTTTTTATTCTTATTATAAAGTTTGACTGCCTCTCTTATAATTTCTGGAGCGGTTAAAAACTTCGTTTTAGAAGAGATTTTTTGAGAATTTGCCGTATCGCAATAGGAACATTTTATATTGCAGCCTGCAAATCTGACAAAAATCTGAGGCATTCCCGCATAAATGCCTTCGCCTTGATATGAGAAAAAAATCTCATCTGTCGGCGCGCAAAGGCGCTGTTTTTTGACATCAGAGTATTCTTTTTTAGATTTCCTCATTGCTTTTTCCTTTCTCACAATCGCTAATTTAAGTAAGCGGGGGTTTGCTTTTATTATCTTAATGCCGGGTCGCTTAAATCTGCCTCTCTGAAGCCTTTTGCTCTCAACTTGCAAGAATCGCATTTGCCGCAAGGCGCAGCAAGACCTCTATAGCAAGACCAAGTTAAGTGATATGGAACTTTCAATTTCAATCCTAATTTAATGATTTGTCCCTTTGTTAAATGCAAAAGCGGCGCTAAAACCTTTATTTTCAAATTAAGACAGCGGAGCAAATTATTATAGGCATTTATAAATTGCGGGCGGCAATCGGGGTATCCACTGAAATCTATTGAATTTGCCCCTATAAAGATATTGTTTGCTTTTATTGATTCAGCAAAAGAGAGGGCAAAAGATAAGAAAAGAGTATTGCGCCCCGGAACATATGTAGAAGGCAAATGTTTTCTGTTTTCTTTAAAGGCTGGTATTGTTTTGCTTTTATCGGCAAGAGCGCCGAGACCCCAAGGCAAAGCCAAATTGACAATTTTATATTCAACTCTTGCTGTTTTGGCTATGGCAACGGCTTTTTTGATTTCTTTTTTATGCTTCTGCCCATAATTAAAAATCAAACAAAAACAATGATGTTTTTTAGACAAAGCATAGTAGAGACAAGTAGCGGAATCCAGCCCGCCTGATAATAAAATTACTGATTTCATTTTAGTCCTTTAAGTTAAATGGTTTTTCATTAAAAAAGAAAGGAGGCGCGACCTCTGCAATCCAGCAGCGACGACGCCTCGCGTGGACGGGAGTATATCAATTATTTCTTTAACTCAATGATTTGATTATATTTTGTAATAATCAGCAAACGATTTACTGTTTTGATTAGTTTAAAATTGTGTTTTATTTGAGTTTTCAAAGGCAAAAGGCAAAAAGGTGAAAATCCTATAACAAAAATGTGATTCTTGAGTTGCCTTGCCGCTTGGGATTGCAACTCCAGTTGCCTTGCTTTTTGGTTTGCAACTCGTCTTGCGACAGAATGACACCAAGTCCAACGCCGCAATG
>JAIRQB010000078.1 GCA_031256695.1 Elusimicrobiota bacterium
CGAATCTGTCGTATTTACGTGCTGCCCGCCCGCTCCCGATGACCTGTAAGTGTCTATCCTTATATCTTTATCCTCAATTTTAATCTCTATTTCGTCATTTGCTTCAGGTATGACATCTACCGCCGCAAAAGTGGTATGCCGTCTTTTATTTGAATCAAAAGGCGAAATTCTTATAAGCCTGTGGACGCCTATTTCTGCAGTCAAAAGACCATATGCGTAAGAGAAAGCGTTTTTATTTTTTCCTTTTATAAGCATAGTGATATTTTTAAGACCAGTCTCATCGCCGTCTGCGCTGTATACTGTTTCTACTTCAAAAGAGCGTTTTTCAGCCCAGCGCGCATACATTCTTGAAAGCATCGCCGTCCAATCGCAAGATTCAGTGCCGCCCGCTCCGCTGTGTATAGACATTATTGCATTGTTTTTATCGCAAGGATCTCCAAGCGCCGTCTTAATTTCAATCTCTTTTAATTGCCCGTCTAATGAGAGAAGTTTTTCAAACAGTTCATTGTAGAGAGAATCATCATTGCTTTGAGATAAGAAATCAAAGAGTTCAGACGATTCGCTCAAGTTTTTTTCAAAAGAAAAATAAGCGGCGCATTCATTTTTTAAAGAATCCAATTCCATCATCGTTGTCTTGGCTTTGCCTGCATTATTCCAAAAAGAAGTTTCTAAACTTTCCTTTTCAAGTTTTTCCGCTCTTTGCAATTTGGCGGCTATATTTAATTTCTTTTTTAAAAATTCAAGTTTTTCTTTTTGAGAATTTATAAGCGCCGCTATTGCGCTCTTGTCTGCGAAATTTTCGCTTTTTATTTTGCCTTGCTCTTTATCCATTTGATTAAAACCTCTCTGTATTTAAATAAGGGAATTAAAAATAAAAATAAGCATATAAAAGCAATATTTGCCGATATAAAAATATCGCCTTTCCTTGTATAAAAAGTTTTGAAATCATTTTGTAAAAAAGAGGCTTTTATCAGCCCTCTTTCAAAAACGGGGCTTTGCGCCGTAATCCTGCCTGAGGCTTCAATAATGCCTGAAATGCCCGTATTTGCCGAAACTAAAATTGCTTTTCTGTTCTCTACCGCCCTAAAAATATTCATTATAAAGTGCTGATGGGGAGCGGCTGTATTAAAGAACCAAGCGTCATTTGTGTGATTTGTGAGAACCTTTGCGCCGTTTAAAACTAAACGCCTTGAAATGTTAGGGAAAAAGTTTTCAGAGCATATTAAAGCGCCCGCATAAATTTTACCGTCGGATAAAATAACGGCGTCGCTTCCTTTTTCAAAGTCGCCTAATTCATTTAAAACTCCAACAAATTCTGCAAGCAGTTTTCTAAAAGGGACAAATTCTCCGAAAGGAACTAAATGATTTTTATTATGCCTGCGGCTAAATTGCTCCGCATCTTTTTCAAAAGAAAAAACTGAATTAAAGTAGCCGCCGTTTTCTGCATCCTCAAAAGGCGCTCCTAAAATAGAAAAAACTCCCGCTCTTTTTACCAATGCTTTAACATCGGCGTAACTGACGGAGGAAGCGTCTATAAAATGAGGAATAACGGACTCGGGGAAAATTGCTATATCCGCGTCTTTTTCGGCAATTTCATCTGCAAGAATATGCAGAGAAGCCCAAATTTCAGCGGCAAAATTTTTATCCCATTTTTTATCCTGCTCTATATTTGGCTGAACTATTACAGCGTCAAATTCTTCTGTCCCGTAAAACTGAAACTTTTCAGTTCTCCAAGCGCCGAGAACGCTAAATGCCGCTATTAAAAAAAAGGCGGCAAGAGCGAAAGCGCCTTTTCTTTTTTCAACAATCCAAAAATAAAAGAGGGCATTGCATAAAATTATTAAAAAAGAAATTCCATATACCCCGCACCATTCGGCTATTTGAATAATTTGAGTAAATTTATATTGAGAATGCCCTAAAAGCAGCCAAGGAAAACCCGTTAAAAAATAAGTTCTGACAAATTCTAAAACAGCCCAAAGCGATGCGGCAAAAAAACAGAAAAGAAAATTTGAAGCGTAGATTTTTCTAAAAAGATTTAGCGCAAAACTCCACAAAGCCCAATAGAGAGAAAGATAAAGCCACAAGAGAAAAGAGGCAAAAAATGCTGCGCTCCAAGCGCCTGTATTGAACTTAAGCATTATGGGCAGCCAATACATACTTGAGCCGTAAAAAATAAAACCAGATAACAGCCCGAAAAGAAAACTTTGTTTTGCAGAAGATTTAAGAGAGATAAAAATAAGAGGAATAAAGGCAAGATACATTAAAAAAAACAGGTCTGTTTTTGGAACAGCCGCAAGGGCGGCAAGACCTGTCAAAAAAGATAAAAAGATATGCGCCGTCAACTTTTTTATTTTCATCTAAATATTGGTTAATCCGCCGTTTCCCGCATCAAGAGATTTCTACCGTTTTTCGTATACCATTATGCCTAAATTGTCAAGTCTTGCCGTTTCTTTAAAGCCTAAAGACTTTATCTTTTCTATATCCTGTAGAGTTTCGTGGAAATTAGGGCTTAGCAATGGAATCAAAAACACTTTGTTAAAAGTTTCTCTCTCTAAATCTTGAGCGCTGATTATTTGAAAAACATCTTGCCTTCCGTATTTAGAAATATAGAAGGCTTTTATTCCGTTAAATTCTCCGATAGCGGTCGCGTAAGATATTATAACGCCGACATCTTTGTCATAGATGTCATCTTGAGCGAATAAATAATTTATCCTGTTAAGATTATATCTGGAAACAAACCACTCTTGATTGCCTTTCATCGCAAAATAGATTCCGGGATAGACAGTAACGGCAAAATATGAAGCGAAAACAAGACAAAAAACTGAAGATATTATTTGCCTGTTCTTGCTTAAAGCCGTCAAAAAAGCATTGAAAACAAAAGCGCATACAAAAAACATCCACGGAAGCAGAAACAGAAAATATCTATCAACAAAAAAACTGCCTTTAGGATTTATAGCCCCGCTGTATACAAAAGCCGTCAAAAAGGCTCCGAATATTGCGGTAATTGCGCCGCATAAACTCACTATCCTCCAATTGCAGTTTTTTATTTTGCTCTTTGAAAATAAAATTGCCGCTAAAAACACCCCCGCAATAAAGATAACTTTTACTATGTCTATTCTTATCATATAGTCAAAAAAGATATTGAGAAAAGACATTATATTTGACGCCGGTCTCCAATCGTCTGTCGGCCAGCCGTTAGTTGCCAATATATAAATCAATTTTGGAAGGTATAAGACGCCCGCTAATATATAAGAAAACAGAACCTTAACTTGCAGTTTCTTCCTATAACAAAGATAAACGTCAAATAAAAAAAGAAAAAGAGGAAGCAGAATTGTTACGCCGTGTTCTTCAACTAAAAGGAAAAGCGCGATTCCAAAAACGATTAGAGTTTTCTTGTCATATAAGTTTTCTTTCATTATTTGAAAATTTCTTTTTAGATAAAACAGAAGAATAAAAGTTGAGACTAATAAAAGAAAAGCATATATGCGGTATTGATACGCCGCATTGATTATATAAGCCTGAGAAAAAGCGGCTAAAATAACCGCAAAATAACCGGTTTTATTCCCTCCGAACCTTTTGCACGAAAAACCCAAAAGCATTGCCGATGTAGCGGCGCATATTTCATTCGGCAAAAGAATATATTCTATTCCGTATACAAAATTTAAAATTCTCTGAAATGGATAAAGTATAAACATAGAATAAATTGTGCTGTCTATTTGATAACTTACGCGCTTTAACGCCGTTTTAAAATCTAATTCCAAAATTCCAAACTGATAAAAGAGGTGTCTAACCACATTCCCACATAAACAGAATTCCTAATCATAAAGACAAGCATGCCCAAGGCTGCGCCTGAAACTATGAGTATAAATCTATGTCTAAAAATCCAATTTTTAACCTTTTTAGGATTTTTAAAATAATAGCGGCAGAAAAAGAAAGACGGCATAGCAAAAAGCGCAAAAAGCAAAACGGAATATAAAACTTTTACAGCGGCAGTTTTTCGCAAAGCCGTTTTGCCGCTGTTTTCTATCTTTACTTTTACTTTTTTGTCCTGTTGAGAATATAGAACCGCCGTTTGTGATTTGCCGCCGAAAGAAACTTCAACTATGCCGCTTTTATTGTTTGCAAAAAACTCAATGCTCCTGTTTTTGCCTATAGGAATGCCTATCTTAAACTTTTCCGTAACGCCTTTTGGTCTCCGTCCTTCATCGCTTCTGTATAAATATCTTTCGCCAATCCAAAACCATTTTCCGTCTTTTATTTGCGCCAATTTTTTATAGCCGCCAATGGGAGATATTTTGTAAGACTTTCCATTGACAGATATTTTGTCTATGGCAATTTCATATCCATTCTTGAGGTCGGGGGGGGGGGGGGGTCTTAGCCGGCCCCGTGGAAATAGGGCAAGCTGCATTATAGGCTTTGTAG
>JAIRQB010000235.1 GCA_031256695.1 Elusimicrobiota bacterium
GATTTTTTTTACCGCTTTATCTGTAGTCATTATCCCCAAAGCGGCGTCAATCTCTTGCTGCTCAGAAGAGCCTATAGTTTCTGACAAAGTTTTAAGCGCCCCGCCTAAACCCGACAAATTTATACGCTGTCCTATCACGCCCGTAGAAGCGCAGAGGACGCTGTTTTTCGGCAAAGCAAATTCCTTCTCAACTGCGGCATTCATCATAGCGGCATCTTTTAAGCCGTCTTTGCCTATACAGGCATTTGCGCATCCTGAATTTGCGATAAGCGCCGATATTTTTTTACTCTTTTTTAAAATGTCTATGTCGGTTAAAACAGGCGCGGCTTTCACTATATTTGAAGTAAAAAGCGCCGCAACATTTGCAGGATAATCTGAAAGGAAAAGGGATAAATCTTTTTTATCTTTTTTATTTGAAATTCCCGCATTTATTGAGCCGACTCTAAAACCTTTTGGAAGCATTGCGCCCTCTTTTATCTATGAAATAAAAAACTGCCGTTAAACAATTTCCTTTATTTTCTTAAACAAAACTTCAGCCATAATTTTATGCCCCGCCTCGTCTAAATGAATGCAGTCTATCGGAGACGCTTTTACAAACTCTGATGGATTGAAATAATGGCAGTTTATCAACTCTGACAATTCTTTATAAAAAGCGGGAAGTTTTTTGCATTCTTTTACAGAGTTTTCATTAAAAACCCCGTCAAAAAACCTTTCAACTCCATCTCCTAAACAAATAGGCGGCATTATTAAAATTTGCGGAATCTTGCTTTCAAATTCAAGAGCGCGGATAATCCTAATTAACTCTTTCATAGAACGCATAATATCAAGCGCTGTAAAATTGAATTTCTTTTTTAAATCATTTGCGCCTAAACAAATCGCTATTAAATCAAGAGGCTGATGGCTCAATACGCAAGGCGCTATATAGTTTTTAGAACTTTTATCCGGGTTTAGAAAATCCTCAACGAGAATTGTCCGCCCATTATAGCCTTCCTCTATTATTCTGTATTCCGCGCCGAGCGTTTTTTGCAAAATGCCCGTCCAACGCATTTCATAATCAAATCTCATTCCGTTTTTGGCGGGGTTATATCCGTAAGTATTGCTGTCGCCGAAACACAAGATATTTTTCATCTTTTATCCTTCCAAAATTTAGACAGCCGCATTTTAAGCGCGCTTCCTAAATCTCATAAATTTAAAGAAAACTTTTTTTAACAAACTATCAGTCTTTTTTACAGATATTGCCGCAAAAATTATAAGAGCAGATACCAGGAATGAAAAATCAGCCAAGAGCATACTGAAATCTAAACTTAAAGCCGCATATACCCCCATAAGAGCGGGCATTACTGTCATACCGACTTTGCCGCAAACATATAGCCCGGACAACGCCAAAGAAGTATTCCCTCTATAACGGGACAGGCTTTCATTTACTAAAAGCGGCATAGCCATACCGCCTGTCAGCCCGCAAAAAAGAGTAGCCGCTATAAAAACAATCTCATTGCCCGACAAAACCGCAGACGCGTGCGCTATAGCGGGAGCGCATAGAGAGAACAAAATCATCTTTAAATGGTCTGCTTTTATAAAGGGATAAGTCATTCTGCATACAAAAACGCCAAGCCAATACAGAGAAACCGTAATTTGCGTCCAGATGCCGCTGCCGGGAAAATTTACATTCATATATCTGACAAGCCAAGATATTTGACCTACTTGAGCGGCTGAATAAAAAAAGCAGGCAATTATCAGCAAGAGATTGTATTTATCGCCCGCAAATTTCTGTATCTCGCGCATAGAAAGTCTTTTTTCATCAGAAGATACATTTAGACGCTTCCTATATATCCGCGCCGTAACTACAAATTGAAGCGCCGCCAAAAGAGAGACTAAACTCAAAATATAATAAGCATTATGCCAATCAAACCGCAAAAGCAAGAAATGTATGGCTATGGGAGTTAAAACCGCGCCTAAAGCATATGAGGCGTGGAGCGCTCCTATATATGCTGAACTGTTTTCTCTATGGGAATCCATAATCATAGAGTTTGTATACGCGTCAACCCAGCCGCCGAAAGTCCCGGCAAAAAGGCAAAAGAATAAAACTATGACAAAGAAAGGCGAATAGCCTATAAAAAACATAGATACTGCCATAGCGACGGCGCTTAAAGAAAGCATTGCCGTCTTTTTTACGCGCCCTTTTATAAAAATCACAGAAAGAACCGCTATCAAAGAACCGAAATTAAACATAGCGTTTGTCATACCTTGATTTGCGCCCAATAAACTAAATTCCTCTATAATATCGTCCATTAAAATTTGGACGCTTGTGAGCGCTATAGAGAAAGACACCATAGTGAGCAATAAAGACAATGTAATTAGAAAACTTGCATTTTCATTTTTACTTCTAAAATTAAAGAACATACTTTTATATCAAACCTAACGTTTCGTCTAAACCGAAAATGATATTCATATTTTGAACGGCTTGACCCGAAGCGCCTTTTACTAAATTATCTACTGCTGAAAAAACTATCAATTTATTTGTTCTTTCATCGACTTTTACGGATATTTCACAAAAATTTGTATCTGCGACATCTTTGACAGAAGGCAAAACTCCTGCCTCTAAAACTTTTACAAAAGGCTTCCCATCATAAAAAGCCTTATATTTGTTAATAATATCTGCTGTGGAAACTCTATCCTTTAATTTTAAATAGACGGCTGAAAGCATACCGCGCTCAATGGGAATTATTTGCGGAGTAAAAGTTATCTTGATTTCCTCTTTAGCCAAAGCGCTTATTTCTTGCTCTATTTCAGGTATATGCCTGTGAGTTCCCGCAATTTTATAAGGTCTGCAATTCGGATGCTCTGTCTCAAAGTAAGTTTGAGCCGCTTTCCTGCCCGCTCCTGAAATGCCGCTTTTAGCGTCTATAATTATCTCTTTAAAATCCGCCAAATTGTTTTCAATAGCGGGAGCGCAACCTAAAAGAACAGTTGTAGGATAACAGCCGGGATTTGCAATCAAAGCGGCTGTTTTTATCTTTTCCCTGTTTAATTCAGAAAGCCCATAAACCGCTTGCGGCAAATACTTTTTTGCTTTATGCTCAACTTTATACCAATCCTCATATACTTGATGATTTTTAATGCGGAAATCAGCCGATAAATCTATAACTTTAACGCCTTTTTCTAAAAGTTGAGGGACTATTTCAAAAGAAGCCGCGTGAGGCAGAGCCAAAAAGACTATATCGCTGTCTTTAACAATTTTCTCAATGTTTAAAGGCTCTATTATTAGATTTGTAGAGGCAAAATGCGGATAAATATCGCCGATTTTCCTTGCCTGAGATTGAGCGCGTCCGTATAAAGCGACAATTTCAACCTGATTGTGCTTTGAAAGTATTTTTAATAATTCCTCGCCCGTATATCCTGTGATTCCAATTATGCTTGCTTTAATCATATTTATTTCCTTACTCACAACTCTGCCATAACCAGTTAATTCTCAATTTTATTTGCGACATTTATCAAAACTGTGACTTCGCCCAATAAGCCGTTTCTTTCCTTTAAAATTTCAATTACTTCCGATATGCCGCCTCTTATAAATTCTTCAAACTTTTTGCTGATTTCGCGCGCTATGCAAACTTGCAGATTTTCGTCAAAAATTTCACGGCAATTTTCTAAAACTTTTAAAACTCTATGAGGCGACTCGTAAAAAACAATAGTTTTATTCAATTTAGCGCATTCTAAAAGTTCTTTTTTTATCTTACCCGATTTTCTTTTCAAAAAACCGCAAAAAACAAAACCGTCTGTTGACAGCCCAGAACCTATTAGAGCGGTTATAAGAGCGCTGGCGCCGGGCAAAGGCTCAACTTTTATGCCGTTTTCAATACACTCTTTTACAAGGAAAAAGCCGGGGTCTGATATTAGCGGAGACCCGCCGTCTGAAACTATTGCCGCGCTTTTGCCGCTTAAAAGTTTAGAAATGATGTCAGGGATTCTTTTTTGCTGATTGTGCGAATAAAAACTTATAAGGGGTTTAGAAATGCCGTAATGCGTCAAAATTTTAACGCTTCTGCGCGTATCTTCGCATATTATAAAGTCAACTTCTTTTAAAACTCTCAATGCCCTTAAAGTGATATCTTCTAAATTGCCTATAGGCGTTGGAACTATGTATAAACTGCTCATTTTTGCGCCTTGTTTCAATATTCTTACGCTTAAAGAGGCATATAAAACAATAAGCCCGCCCGTATTGCCAAGCGGACTTACTTAAAAGTATATGCGAGTATGCTTATGGGTTTTATTTATACGCAGTATAATCAATATTTGGAAAAATATTATTTTTGTTTTCTAAATTAGCCAAAAAATTTACATCTATTCTGTTTTCATTGATTTGAGCATATAGAGTGTTAAAATTTGCTATGTGGTCCTCAGTGCGCTTTTGGGCATATTCAACCATAGTCCCCGTTGACTCTATAAAAGCCCAATCAGAAGATTGAGCCAGCAAGAGTTCTCTTGCCGCTTGATTTAAAGCGCGTCTTAAATCGCCATCGCTATTTGGAAATTTTTGCGCTATTTCCGTCATTCTCTCTGCCGCTTTATGCAAATGTCTATAAATGTAATCATTAGTTCCGTTTAGCCACACTTCATAATAACCTTTGTCCCCCCAAGAAGAAGCCGCGGGAGTTGAAACTTGATTGAATTCATATTTTTCAAGGTATTCCATTGGGGTAATAGGTTTTATTATATTTTGGTCTGCGTGCATTTTTCTAAAAATATAATTTAAGAAATGCGGACCTTCAAACCACCAATGCCCAAATAACTCGGCGTCATACATAGAAACTATTACGGGCTGTCTGTCAAAAATCCCCGCTAAATGCTCTGTCTGTTTAGTTCTGTTAAATAAAAAGTTGCCTGCGTGCTGAGCGGCTTTCTCGCGGGCATTATAAGGATTATAAGGCTGTTTATCCCCGAGTGAAACTTTCCCCGTAATGCGGTGATATTTTATCCCTATATTCCTGCGGACGCCGTCTGAATGCAAATAAGGCTTTATGTATTCATAATCTAAATCATAGCCTAAATCGCGGTAAAACTCTCTATAATCGGGGTCGCCGGGGTAGCCCGAGTCAGCGCTCCATACTTGATGCGCTGTCTCCATATCTCTTGCAAAAACCGCTACGCCGCTGGGACAAAATATTGGGGCAAAAACTCCATATCTTGGTCTTGGGCTTGCAAAAAGGATGCCGTGTGTCTCTAAAAAGAAAAATCTTATGCCTTCTGCTTTTAAAATCTCGTCTATACCTGGTTCAAAAGCGCATTCAGCAAGCCAGATGCCGCGGGGTTTCCGCCCAAAATGTCTTTCATAATCTAAAACTGCTGTTTTTATTTGCGCCTCTTGGGCTTTTCTATTATTCATCAAAGGCAAAAAGCCGTGCGTAGCGCAACAAGTGATAATTTCAAGTTTTCCTAAATCCTGCAAATTCTTAAAACCTTTTAAGATATTTCCATTGTATTTTTCCCAAAGCCCTTTACAATCGTAAAAAGTGTCTCTATACATCTCTGCAACAGGCAAAAATTGCCTCGCATTTTGCAATCTGTCCATCTCTTTATTCATAAGTTCTATATTTTTGCCGAGCCTATGATAATAACGCTCTTGCAATAATGGGTCGGCAAGCATATTTGCTAAAGTAGGCGAGATAGTCATAGTGAGTCTAAAATCAATATTATCTTTAAGCAAATTTTCAAAGACCGACAGAAGCGGCAAATATGTCTCAGAAATAGCCTCATAGAGCCAATCTTCTTCTAAAAAATCCTCAAATTCAGGGTGGCGGACAAAGGGAAGATGCGCGTGTAATTGGAGACACCAAAAACCTTTAGGTTCCATTTTAAACTCCTTTATTTTTTAGCAAAAGAGCCGGGCATTTTAAGGTAATCTTTCCACTTTTCATTTATAACTCTCATAAAACTCATAGAATTTGGGTTTTGAGAATTAAACCAATAACTTAATTCGCTAGAAAAGTCTATTGAAAGCCATTTTTCATCAATGAGGTCAGACACTCCATATTTAGGCATTTTAACTATATTTGACTTTGCTATTGGGATAAAAATACCGCTTTTTAGAAAATAGCCTAAATGGGCGCATACAGAACGGTTGAATTCTCCTAAATCCGTATACCAACTTAAAGAATTAGAACCGATGTGTAAATCAAATTGTTTATTTGG
>JAIRQB010000240.1 GCA_031256695.1 Elusimicrobiota bacterium
CATTGCCGGACAGATAGGATTTATACATAAGTTCCGCGGCTGTTTTAATTTGCGCCGTAATATCTCTATTTATGGGTTTTTGAGAGAGCAATAAGCGGGCTTTTATTTTTGAAGCCTCAAATAAAGTTTTTAAATGGATTTTCATACCCTCTTTTTGCTCTTCATAACTTTTAGATTTTGCAAGATTTTGCGCCGCCGCATTTGCGCTTTTTGAGAATTGATATATAGGAGCGTTCAAAGAAAGAGAAGCGGCATTTTGATGTATTGTCTCAAGCGCCGCTCCATTTGGATAATCAAAAGAAGTTTTAGCAGACATCGCTATTTGAGGGTATGATGAGGAAATTTGCGCTTGCGATAAAAGAAAATAAGTTTTTGACAAGAAATCTAAAGATTTTATTTGAGGAGAATCTTCGTCAAAACTCAAATCCAAAAAAGAGTTATAGCGCTTTAGCAAAGATTCCGTTGATTCTAATTCAACTATTTCTGAACTTTTATTTTTTAGCGGTATTTCTGATAAATCCCCTTCAATTATCCCTCCCGTCAATTCATTTAATCTGGCGGCGCTTTCTATAACCGCTATTTGAATTTGTTTTAACTGTTTTTGTTTTCTTAAAACATCGGCGTCTGATAAAACGGCGTCAAGCCTGCTTTTTGCCCCGTATTGAAAAGCGGACTTTATATCGCTGTTTTGTTTAAGAGAGAGTTCTAATTGCGCTTGCGTTAAATCTAAAGTTAAAAGCGCCCCGATTAAAGAAAAATAGGCGTTTCTTATGTCAAGCAAAATGCTTTCGCGCCGCGCTTGCAAAAGCGCATATTGAGAGTTTGCCGTCTCGGATAAACTTTCATAATTCCTGCTTCTTGCGGCAAAATCAAAAAGAGTCCAATACAGAGCAAAACCAGCAGAATAATTTAAATTGTCGCCCATTTTGATTCCGTTAAATTCAGGTATTTCAGCAATATAGCGGAGATTTGCCTCAAGCATTAAAGAAGGATATAGAGAAGTTTTAAAAGACTGAGCCGCTTTTTGAGCCGAGAGAAAATCAGCCGCCGCCGCTTTTAATGCATTTGAATTTTTTAGAGCCGCTTTTTCGCAATCGGCAAGAGATATTTTTTGGACGGCGAAAAGGTCTGCCGCAAGAAACAAAAGACAAAAACAAAGAATTTTTTTCATTTTAAAGAACCTCTCATAGCAATTTCAAATCTTTCATTTGCAAGTTTTTCAGATTGAATTTCTTTTATAATTTTTTGCGCTTTTTTATAGTCTTTGGGGTTTAGAATTTTTTGAAAGGCGGCTGATATGATATTTGGGATAGCGGCGGGCGCTGCGAGAAAAAAGAGAAGAGATAGAGAATTGAAATTTTTTAAAACATTTTTTCTTTTGCACTCCTCAATTACAGACAGCGCTATAAAAATATGTTTTGAAAAATTATTTTTAAGGAAAACCGCCATTTCTTTATTGCCGGCAAGTATATCAGATAGAATAGATAAAAGCAGAGAGGCGTTATTTTTAGTGAATTTGTTTATGATTTGAGCGGTATTTTTAAGTTTTTCTTCAGGTTTTAAATCGGCGGGTATTTTTAAATCAAAGTCAGTCATCAATTCTTTATAGAGTTCTTTTAAAACTTCTTTATTGAAATTAAGACGCGATGAAAAGTGATAGTGGAAAAGCCCTAAATTGACTTTCGCTTTAGAGCAAACTTGCCGGACGGTAAAATTTTCTATGCCGCGCTTTTTAGCCAAAGCAAGACCTGCGGCTATCATTCTTTGAGGGACGTCTAAACTTTCCGCTCTCACGGCGTTCTCCTTAAAATTTATACAAGCGTCCAAGATTATACTGATGTATAAACTTTTGTCAAAAACCGCAAAATTGAAGTTTGAGACGGGCTGTCAATGATTAGACTTACAATCTATCTGATAAACCACAAAAATCTTTTATAGTATCTTTGAAGTTTATAGGAAAGCGCGCGGATAAAGAGAGGATATTTAAGTTTTCTTTCTTGAAATGTAGAGGCAAATAAACCAACTCTGCTGCCTTGAGAAGCGATAGTGGGGTGAAGCCAATAGACGTCTATTATTTTTAAAGCGGCGCAATTTGTGTGAAAATGGTCTATAACGCGGCCGCATTTATTTCTTTCAACTTCTGAAATTAAATTTTGAGCGGCTTTTAAATCTACTAAATAAGCGGCGGCGCAACGGGTATTCTTGCCGTCTGTCTTATAGACTGTTTTGCCTTTTATGCGGCGGCTGCCGGGGACAAATCTGAAATAAGAGTCCTCTAAACTCAAAAATATATTTTCAAAACCGTTTTCTTTAATTTCAGCAACGGCTTTTTGCAGAGAAATTTCAAAATTCTTATTTAAAACAATATCGTTTTCAAAAATCAGTCCAAATCTGAAATTGTTTCTTATCATATCCCTATAACTTTCAAAATGTTTGAAAGTGCAAGAAGTAATGCCGCGTCTGACAGCAAGACCTCCTTTAAAATCCCTTTCAATTTCCGCATCAGAAGGCTCTTTTTCCATAAATTTAAAAGGGATGCTCAAATTCTTAATTTGATTCTTGATATGAGTTTCCCTTTCAGCGCCTCCGCCTTTCCAATGTATTATATAGCCGCAAATTTCAGAATCTTTCATAAAATTCTCCTGTTACTGCCGTTTAAAGCGTCAAAAAAATATCAAAATTGCCGATTAAAAACAATTTTTAAGCCTTTTTAGCGCTAAAAAAGAAGTGTTTTACGGCATTTTTAAGCCTTTTTAAAGCCAAAATAGCCTAAAATTGACTATATATAAGATAGTTTTATAGAATGATTTCCGTCGGATATGGATAAAAAAAGAGAAAAATGGAGTTTATAATGATACTTTTAACAGGAGGCGCTGGTTTTATAGGCAGTTGTCTTCTTTGGAAATTAAATAGCGAAGGCATAAAGGATATTATTGTAGTTGACAGTCTAAATAATGGCGATAAATGGAAGAATTTAAGGGGCAAAAAGTATTTAGATTATATACATAAGGAAGTTTTTTTAGACGCCGTATCAAACAGACATTTCTCTAAACCGCAAATTGTTGTCCACCTCGGAGCCTGCAGCTCTACAACTCTAACAGATTCAGACTATTACATAAAAAACAATTATGAATACTCAAAAACTCTTGCCGCTTGGGCTTTTGAGAATGATATTCCTTTTATTTATGCCTCTTCAGCCGCAACATATGGGGACGGCGCTGACGGATATAGCGATGATTTGTCAAAATTAGACAATTTGATGCCTTTAAATATGTATGGCTATTCAAAACATATTTTTGATTTGTGGCTGCGAAACAATCAATTATTAGACGAAGCGATAGGAATAAAATTTTTTAATGTTTTCGGACCTAATGAATACCATAAAGGCGATATGAGAAGCATTATTTGTAAAAATTACGATTCTGTCAGCAAAGACGGCATTATAAAGTTATTCAAATCTTATAATGACAAATATGAAGACGGCGGGCAGTTGAGGGATTTTGTATATATTAAAGATGTAGTTGAAGCATTGTATTTTTTAATAGATAACTGTTCTGATATAGGAGGGATTTTCAATTTGGGGACGGGCAAAGCGAGAAGTTGGAAAGATATAGCCAAATCTATGTTTGCGGCGGCGGGCAAAGCGGCAAAAATAGAGTATATTGATATGCCCGATTCCTTAAAAAATAAATATCAGTATTTTACAGAGGCTGACATCAGCAAGTTGCGCGGCGCCGGGTTTAAAAAACCTTTTATGGAATTAGAAGACAGCGTCGCCGATTACTGCTCTTATTTAAAAAATTCATCTTATTTATAGAGTTTATAAAGGCTTTCGTATATTATTTGCAGGCGGCATTTAACAATAGGCGGGCAAAATGAAAAATGATTTATTTAAAATTATCTCTTTGTTTGATAAACAATCTGCTCTTGTCATAGGCGATATAATGGTTGACAAATTTATATGGGGGACGGTGAGCAGGATATCGCCTGAGGCTCCTGTGCCAGTAGTTGAAATAAATAAAGAGACTGAAACGCTGGGCGGCGCGGGAAATGTAGCCAGCAATTTATCCGCTTTCGGCGCTCAATCTTATATTGTAGGCGTAGTAGGCGACGATATTACGGGAAAATCTTTAGTAGAACTTCTTAGAGATAAAAATATAGACCCCAATTATCTCGTAATTGACACAAATAGACCTACCATTATAAAGACGAGAGTGATTGCCGTAAGCCAGCAATTAGTCCGTTTTGACAAAGAAGTAAAAGGGCATTTTTCAAATTCAATAGAAGCAAGAATGATTAAGAATATTGAGGAAATTATTCCAAAGGTAGACGTTGTGATAATGTCTGATTATGGGAAGGGAGTAATCGGCAAATCTGTTTTGAAAAAAACTATAGAGCTTTCAAAAAAATGCAAAATTCCCGTTTTAGTTGACCCGAAAGTTGAAAACTTTAAGAAATACAAAGGCGTCACTTCAATTACGCCCAATCTTAAAGAAGCGATAGAGGGGATGGGAGTTTCAAATATAAAAACCGACGAGGAAATATACGATTTAGGAAAGAAAATTTTGCATTTCCTTTCGGTTGAGTCCGTCCTTATAACAAGAAGCGAAAAAGGAATGACTCTTATACATCAAAACGGCAAAATTACAAATATACCTACAAGAGCGAAAGAAGTTTTTGATGTCACAGGAGCAGGAGATACTGTAATATCGGCTATGGCGCTGTCTTTATCGGCAAGGGCTGATTTAGAGACTGCCGCTGAAATTGCGAATTTTGCCGCGGGAATGGTCGTAGCAAAATTGGGAACGGCTACTACCACTTGCCAAGAATTAAAAGAGGCAATTTCGGAGTTTTATACAAAATGAAAACCGCTATTATAATACCCGCCAGATACGGTTCAAGCAGATTCCCCGGAAAACCTTTATTTACAATAAAAGATAAACCGCTTATTGAATATGTTTGTCAGAAGGCAAAAGAAAGCGCAAACGCTGATTTTATAGCCGTTGCCACAGACGATGAAAGAATTTATGAAACAGTAAAAAAGTTTGGGGCTAATGTTTTTATGACTCCGTCTTCTTGCAAAAGCGGAACAGACAGACTTGCTTTTCTTGCTGAAAATACATTAAAAGACTACGGCATTTTTATAAATATACAAGGCGATGAGCCTCTTATAGATATTAAAATGATAGACCGTTTGATTGAGGAATTAAAAAAAGACGGCGGTTTAAATTTCGCAACAGCCGCATATCCTTTAAAAAGCATTGATGACATCAATAATCCAAATATAACAAAGGTGATTTTCGGCGCAGACGGATACGCTTTGTATTTTTCAAGGCTGCCGATACCATATAATAGAAACGGCATTGAAGTTGATTATTTTAAGCATATAGGCGTCTACGGATATAAAAGAGATTTCTTAATAAACTATGCCAAAATGCCTGAAGGCAGTTTAGAAAAAGCGGAATCTTTAGAGCAGTTGAGGGCTTTAGAAAACGGGCATAAAGTAAAAGTAATTATTGCTGAAAAAGACAGCATAGGCGTTGATGTCCCGTCAGACATTTCAAAAATTGAGAGATTTTTATGAAAAATAAAATTGTCAAAATATCGGATATAAGCATTGCTAATGATTTGCCTCTTGCCGTAATAGCGGGCAGTTGCGTAATAGAAAGCAGAGAGCAAGTTTTGACCCTTGCTGCAAAATTAAAAGAGATTGCCGCATCTTGCGGTATGCCTTTTATCTATAAATCCTCATTTGATAAGGCTAACCGTTCTTCAATAGATTCTTATAGAGGAGTCGGAATAGAGAAAGGATTGCAAATTTTATCTGATGTAAAGAGGGAGTTGAAAGTTCCCGTTTTGACGGATGTCCACAATGAAGAACAAGCGGCGAGAGCGGCTAAATTCGTTGACATAATCCAAGTGCCTGCTTTTTTATCCCGTCAGACAGATTTACTTATATCTTGCGCAAAAACAGGCATTCCTGTAAATATAAAAAAAGGGCAATTTTTAGCGCCTCTTGATATGAAAAATGTCATAGAAAAATGCGAGCGCTCCGGGACGGATAAAATTACTCTTACGGAGAGAGGATTTTCTTTCGGCTATAATAATCTTGTCGTAGATTTCCGCTCTATTGAGATAATGAAATCATTTTCTTATCCGGTGATTTTTGACGCCACGCACAGCGTTCAACTGCCTGGCGCGGGCGGAAATAAAAGCGGAGGCAATAGAGATTTTGTTTTGCCGCTGTCAAAAGCGGCTGCGGCGGTAGGCATTGCCGCTATTTTTTTAGAAACGCATGAAAATCCCGATGTCGCTCTTTCAGACGGGGCAAATAGCGTCAATTTAGAGCAATTTGAAAAGATATTAAAGACAGTAAAAAAAATAGATACGGCGGTAAAAAATGAAAAATAAGAAAAAACAAATTCAAAACGGCGCAACGGAAATCAAACTTGATGCAGAGACAATATCTGCAGAAAGCGTATATGACAAAAAGATGCAAATACAAGACAACGGCGTCGTAAGCGTTAAACCTTGGCAGCCGTCTTTTAAACAACTCGGCATTTTAAGCGGGGCTATTTTGATATTTTTAATCATAGTTTTCTTTTTAGGAAATCTTTTCTTAAAACCATATATGATAGAGCCTCCGAAAGCCATTACGCCTTGGCTTGATACAAAAAAGGAAACGCCTCCTTTTGTTCCCGCTTTTGAAAGCAACAATTCCATAAAATAGAAACCCCCTAAAAAAATGATAACAAAAGCAAGAAGAACAATTTATTATTTAGGCGCTTTATTTTTTTCTAAAGCGCTTCTTTTAGCGCCGTATAAAGCGTCTATAAAATATCTTTCGCGTTTTTTCGGTTTTGCGGCTTATTATTTAACCCGCGATTCTTCTGATATTTCAAAATCCAATTTGCGCCTTTGCTTTCCGCAAAAGACTGAAAAAGAAATAGAAACTATAACGAGAAATGTTTTTATAAATGAGACAAAGAATTTTTTAGAACTTGCGAATTTTCCGAGAATGGATAACGCTTTTTTTGAACAGATTGCTTCTATTGAAAACGCCTCTCTAATAGAGGAAAGTTTTAAGAAAGGACGCGGAATTTTATTTGCCAGCGCTCATTTTGGAAATTGGGAAATCACAGCGGCTTCGGTAGCAAAGTTAGGTATTCCCGTAAATGTCGTCGCCAAAAGGATTTATATAGAAGGCTTAAATAGAATGCTTGTAAATTACAGGCTTAGCAAAAATGTGAAAGTTATTTTAAAAGACGAGCCTGACACGGCGAGAAAACTCTTAAAATGTCTAAAAAACGGCGAAGCGATTGCTATGCTGATAGACCAAGACACAAATGTCCCAGGCGTTTTTGTAGATTTTTTCAATATGCCCGCTTGGACGCCTTCAGGACTTGCCGTTTTATCGCTGAAAAGAGGAGTAGATGTTTTAGTAGGCGTTGATAAAAGAATCGGCGAATACAATCATAAAACTATAATAAGAGGACCCGTGACGATAGAAAGGTCGGAGGATTTTGACGCCGATGTCGCAGCGCTTACGCAAAAAATTTCTTTGGTTTTAGAAGAAGAAATAAGAAATGCGCCCGACCAATGGGT
>JAIRQB010000105.1 GCA_031256695.1 Elusimicrobiota bacterium
AGCAAATTCTTTGCCCTGTTTATCATTATGAGTTTTATCAATGCCTTTCGCTGAATATCAACAGACAATCTTTTTGAAAAACACTCATTCCAAATTTTTTCTGTTTCTTTATCTTTAAAAGTCTTAATCATAGCCGTGATAGTATCATTTAGCGCAACTAATATCAAAAAAAGCGGTTTTGACTTTCCTAAAATGCCTAAAATTGACTGTAAAGGGAGTTTTAGAGTATAATATGCCCTAGTTTTTAGACGGGAAACTAATGAAAAAGGAAAAATGCAATGAAAAGAACATTCCAGCCGAACAATCACAGAAGAAAGAAAAAAATAGGCTTTAGAGCAAGGATGTCAACCCCCGGCGGGCGCAGAGTTTTGAGCGCGCGCAGGAGGAAGGGGCGCAAAGTTTTAAGCGCTTAAAGGCGGTTAAAACTATGAGCGGAAGCGGCAAAAATGCGCGGCAATTCTCTTTTAAATATAGAGAAAAACTGCATTTACAAAGCGATTTCAACGCTGTTTTTAAAAAAGGGATAAAGTTTGAGAATAGATTTATCAAAATTTTTGCCTATAAAAGACAGGCTGGGGCATTGAGGAGAATGGGGCTTGTCGTCTCCCGCAAAGTTGGGAATGCCCCGCAGAGAAATTTGGCAAAAAGAAGATTGAGAGAGATTTTTAGAACTAATAAAAACGCTTTCCCCGCAGGAATTGACATAATTTTCATACCA
Organism: Elusimicrobiota bacterium; assembly: GCA_031256695.1. GTDB lineage: Bacteria > Elusimicrobiota > Endomicrobiia > Endomicrobiales > Endomicrobiaceae > JAIRQB01. The sequence goes on from JAIRQB010000105.1 coordinate 719, forward strand.
AATTCTAAAACCCCAAAAGTAAAATACAAAATCCTTAAACAAGCCGTATTAGAAATGATGAGTAAGTTATGAGCGCAGAGTTATGAGTTATGAACACGAAAAACAAAACTTTAGCGCAATTGCCGTTTTAACTGCCGTGTTTTTGTCGGACTTTGCTTTACTGCTTCTGTTAGATACAAGTTTTATATAGGCTTTACGTATAGGGTTCATAACTCATAACTATTTAAAATGAAAAAAGTATCCTTGTTTTTAATCAAAACCTATCAAGTATTGTCAGTCAATTTGCCGCCTGTCTGCCGCTTTTATCCCAGTTGCTCAAATTATGCTTATCAAGCAATAGAAATGCACGGATTTCTAAAAGGCTCTTTTTTAGCGGCAAGAAGGCTTTTACGCTGCCATCCATTTTGCAAAGGCGGCATAGACCCCGTCCCATTGCCTAAAAATATAAAAACAAAATAAAGGAAAACTCAATGAACAAAAACACTTTGCTTTTTATCGTCTTATCTTTAGCCGTTATTGTTGTATGGAATTTCTCTTTAAACCCTACCCCGCCGCAAAATCAAGATAAGGCAAAACAAGAAAGCGCCGCTGCCGCTGAAAACACATCTGCGCAAGGGCAACAAGAGACGAGCGCCTCTCAAAACAATGCCCCCGCGCAAAACCTCAAAACTCAAGCGCCTCAATCTCAATTGCCTGTTTTTGCAGAAGAGTTAGTTGAAATAAATACAGACAAATATAAAGCGCTTTTGACAAATAAAGGAGCGGCGGTAAACAGTTGGATTATCAAAGACGGCAAAGGCAAAGAGATAGATTTAATAGTTTCAAAAAATTCGCCCGCAATATCAAATTTCCCATCGGTAAATTATAAGGTGATTTCAAAAGAGCCGCAAAAAGCCGTTTTTGAATTCATTTCGCCGGACGGCTGGAAAATTACAAAAACATATTCTTTCTCAAAAGACTCATATATGCACAATCTCTCTATAAAAGTTGAGAGATTAAAAGCGGGCGCAGTCTTGCCTAAAATAGATATTGTTTGGGGACCCGGCATAGCCACAGATGAAAGAAATTCAGATGAAAACCTCTCTCTTACAAGAGTAGGCGCTTTTACAGCGGGCAAAGGCGGGAAATATAAAGTTTTAAAAAATGAGTCGGAAGGAGCGGCGTCTTTTTCTTGGGCGGCTATAGACAACCGCTATTTTCTTGCCGCTTTTATACCTAAAGATATAAATGATTTTTCGCAAATAAAATCTTATAGAGAGGACAAAAAGCATTATTATCTGATGACTATTGAAGGCATACAGCCGCAAGAGAATAAAGAAATTGTTTTAGATTTTTATGTAGGTCCCAAAGGCTACACTTATTTGCAGACATACAATATAAAGTTAGAGGAAACAGTTGATTTCGGCTTTTTCGGCATTTTAGGAAGGACTGCTTTTAAAGTGTTGAGTTTCTTTCATAGCGCTACAAATAATTACGGCTGGGCTATCATAATTCTTACCATAATAATTCAAATATTAATTTTGCCGCTCACTTTAAAGAGTTATAAATCTATGGCGGCAATGAAACGCATTCAGCCTATGATAAAGACAATTCAAGATAGATATAAAAATGATAAGCAGAGATTGCAAGTAGAAATGATGAATGTCTATAAAAGCCAAAAGGTAAATCCTTTGGGCGGCTGTCTTCCTATGCTGTGCCAACTGCCTATCTTTTGGGCTTTCTTTACAATGTTGCGCAATGCTTTTGAACTCAGAGGCGCGCAGTGGATTTTGTGGGTAAATGATTTATCCGCCGCAGATTCTTTTTTGACAATCAGCGGTTTTACAATACATCTCTTGCCTCTCATTATGGGCGCGGGGATGTTCTTTCAGCAAAAAATGACAAGCGCCGCATCTGACCCCACTCAAAGAAAAATGATGTATATCTTGCCTATAGTTTTTACCTTTATGTTTTGGTCTTTCCCTGCAGGTTTAGTTTTATATTGGCTTACAAACAGCATAGTTTCTATGATAGAGCAATATATAGTTTTAAGGCGCGATGCGGTGAGAGTTACGACAATTAAAAGATAGAGTTGTGAATTATGGATTTTGGCTATTATAAGTTTATGCTTAAAAGTTAAAAACGCTTCTCATAAACTTTAGAGCAAGATATACGGTATTTATAATCCAAACTCTTAAACTCATATATCTAAACTTAAAAAACAAGCCCAGCAAAACCTCTTTTCAAACAGCAATACCTGCCAAAAAGTCAATAAATCTGTTGATAAGTCATAACGTTTGAGAATTTAATATATAAAATCCGCTTTTAACCCCTAGAAATACCGAATGAAAAATATACTTAAAAATCAATGCGTTTTTGAGTTTAATCTTCAAAAAAATGCTTTTAATAGACGGAAAAAGAATGATTGTGAATAAGTTGTTGATAAGTAAAATTAGGGAAATAGGCAATACGGAGAGAAATTTCTTAAATGATAAATATATTTTTTGCGGTAAATGAAAAATTTGCTAAATGGACTTCAGTTTCTCTGCTTTCAATACTTAAAAATCACACTTTCTCAAAGCCGTCAGATAAATTGCGTATTTTCTTTTTAGGTGGCGCTTCTTTTAGCAAAAAAACAAAAGAAAAACTCTTATCCTTAAAGAAATATCAAGATTTTGAATGCATTTTTCTTGATATAGATACCTCCGAACTCTCGCTTTTCCCCACAAATTTAGCCAGCATACCATTGCATACCTATTACAAACTTATGATTACGGAGATTATGCCGCCTGAAATTGAAAAAATAATCTGCCTTGACGGCGGCGATTTAATTTTAAACGGCGATATTTCAAAATTATGGGATATAGACATTGACGATTATTATCTTGCGGCAGTTAAGGATTATCCTTATCAACTTATAAAAAATAACCCTGAAGAACATTTTGAAGGGCATAGCGAACGCTACTATAACGGCGGAGTCCTTTTGATGAATTTAAAAAAGTTGCGGGAATTCAATTTTTATGAGAAATGGAAGGCATTTGCTATGGATAAAGACAATATCTCTAAAATAGTTTTTGTTGACCAAGATGTTTTAAACGCCGTCATTTCTGAAAAAGTTTTAATTTTGCCGCCTCTTTTCAATATGCTGACTATTTATGCCAAAGAGTTTTTAGCGCAAAAGAAAAATGTTGAAGATATAGTAATTATCCATTTTGCAGGCGCAAAACCTTGGCATCCTTCTTGCGTCCACCCCTTAAGAGAGATTTATTTCAAATATATGCCATTTTCGCCTTGGGATTTGACTTCAAAGACAGCAAGACTTGCCGCTTATTTAGACTTTGTTTTCAGTTTTTTACGCAAACACCCTCTATTCTTTTTAGAAAAAAAGTATTGGTTTATGATTAAAAATGTCCTTTGGGGAAAGATAAAGATTAAGAAATACTATGAATGAAAAAAACATACTTATTAGCGCTACTGCCCATTTAGGCGATTTTATATGGGCAACTTCCGCCATAGCGTTATTAAAAAAAACCCATCCTGATGTCAAAATCACTGTCCTTGCGCCGCATTCCGCGCGGCAACTCATTGAAGGAAATTCCGTAATAGATGCCGTCCTCTATTGCCCCTATTGGCTAAATAACAATAAATCTCGCTTCGTAAAACTTTTATGGGGTCTAAAAACCTCAATTAGCGTCCGTTTTAAGAGATTTGACGCTATTTTTATTTTGGATTCTTCAAGAGCCTCAGTTTTAATAGCGCGCCTTGCAGGCATTAAAAAAATTATAGGCGGGGATTTGTTTTGGGCTGGTTTTGATAAACCTGACCCCATAGCAAAACGCTATACAATTCAAATAAAAATGCCGAAAGACCAAGACAGACAGCATGTCTCTTTGAGGTATCAGACTTTAATCAAATCCTATTTCGGCATTTATAATAATGCTTTGCCGATAATTCCCGACTCTTCAAAACACAAAGAGAATGCTGAAAAATTGTTAGGCGCGGCTAAAAGCGGAGCAAGAGTTATTTTATCTGTGACGGCTTTGCGGGATTCCACTCATATTTGGGATTTGGCAAACTTTAAGAAAGTAATTGATTTGATAGAAGCAAGACTTCCTGCTATTTCTTTCTTTTTGATAGGAGTTGCTGAATGCTTTGAAGAATCTCAAAAACTTGTTTTTAAAGACAATATCTTTAATCTCTGCGGCAAGACTTCAATACTTGAATTGCGCGAGATTTTTAAAATGTCAGATTTACTTATTTCTATGGATACGGGAGTAATACACATTGCCGCTACTACAAAATTGGATATTATTTCATTACACGGCGCTACTTCCCCTTTAAATACGGGTCCTCTGACGCCACATTCTACTGTCTTTTATAGAGAAACCGATTGCGCCCTTTGCAAATACAGAACTCTTTTTGAAGGTTTTTCTTGCCCCACTTATCCTCTTCCCAAATGTCTTGCCGCAATCAGTCCTCAAGAAGTTGCCGCAAAAGCAATACTTAAACTTCAAAAAAACAAGAGTTATGAATAAAAAAGCAATTCTTTCGCTAAATTGTCGTTTTAACTGCCGTGTTTTTATCAGATTTAGTTTTACTGTTTCTGTCAAATACAAGTTTTATATAAGCGTTTTGTTTCGCGGTCATAACTCATAATTCATAACTCTGCCGTTTTTAACTTATAACTTTTTATTATAATCCGCCCATTATGCGCCCTCTCAATTCCCTTCTTTTTATTTTCATCGTCTTTTCATTTACAAGTTGCTCTCTTGTAGAATATCCTAAACGCTTTTTAGGCTATTCCACAGCCAAATTTACAGATGCAAAAACGCAAAAAAGCGAAAAAGTGTTTGCAACATCAAAATCAACCGCTTTTAAAAAGAGCGTAAATATAATCAATAAATTAAAGGCGCAAATCACCCATAGCAATTATAAAGAAGGCTATATTGCGGCTTTTAACCTGTCTAAATACTTTGACAACTGTTTAGATTCCACAGAAATTGCCGTTTTTTTTGAAGAAATAGACGCAGAAAGCGTCAAAATTACAATTGCCTGCAATAATTCTCTCCTTTTACGCAATTTTGCAGATAAATTTTTTGAAATGTTTGCGCAAAAAGTTGAAGACTGGAAAATATGAGGTTCTAAAATGGCGTATAGACGGAAAAAAGTTTATGTCAGCGAATATAAAATGCAAAAAATGCAGAAAAGACTCGCTCTTATAGCAGTCGCGGCGGCGCTTTTGTTTTTATTTTTCAACAAAGACGGCAGACAGATAATAAATGCCTATTTTGCTGAAAAATCTTTGGCAATCAAAATAAAAGAAGCGCAAAAAGAAAATGAGGCGCTATTGGATAAATTGCGCCTGCTTGAAAATAATCCGTCTTATTTTGAGAAAATTGTCCGCAAGGAATTGAGAGTAATAGGAGAAGGCGAGATTGAATACAGATTTTCTATAAAGAATTGAGGACGGCTGTAATGGACGGCAAGATAAAAAGGATTTTAATAATTAAGCCGAGTTCTTTTGGCGATATAATACACGCTTTGCCTTCAGTCGCCGCTTTAAAAAGAGCATATCCTAATTCCCGAATCTATTGGATTGTTTTCAAAGTTTGGGCAGATATTGCCCGCCTTTGCCCCGACATTGACGAGATTATTGTTTGGGATAGAAATAAAATAGTTAGAAGTTTTTTTGAAATAGTAAAAAAATATAAAAAAACGGAATTTGATTACATAATAGATTTGCAAGGACTCCTGCGCAGCGCCATTCTTGCCAAAACTCTAAACGGCAAAGTTAAAATAGGCGTTTCCGGTATGAAAGAATTCAGTTCTCTCCTTATAAAAGAAGTCTATCCTGAAAATGCAAAAATAAACGCCGTTATGCGCAATCTAAAAACGATAGAGTTTATTACAAAGACTTCTGCAGAACCGAAAATCAATTTGAATTTGCAAAAAGCGGATTTAGACGGCGCAGAAGAAATTTTGAAGAGTTTTGCCGTCAAAAAAGATTTTATCGCTTTGCTTCCTTTTGCAAGGGGAATTGGAAAAGATTGGGGAGAATCAAATTATTTGCAACTCTTGCCGTTGCTTAAAGAAAAATATCCTAAAACCGATATAGTAATTTTAGGAATGCAAAAAGATTTTGGAAAAATAAAATCAACTCTTGCCATTGACCTCTGCGGAAAGACTGCTTTAAAACAATTGCCCGCAATTCTTGCCAAAAGCAAATATAGCGTAGGCGCGGATACGGGCGCTATGCATTTAGCGGCAGTTTTAAATATTCCTAGTGTTTTTATTTGGGGAAATTCAGACATTGTTGAGACTTCGCCCTATTTAGGCAGAGTTGCAATCCTTGAAAACAAATTAAATAAAAAGGACATTGCGGCAATTAGCCCGCAGGCTGTTATTGAGGCATTAGAAAAATTGCAATCTTTAAATGCCTGTATTTGAAAAACAGACATAAAAAATAAAAAAGGCAGATAAAAGGAGAATTGGAATGTCAACAGAAAAAATAAGGAAAACAGTTGTAGCGTATTCGGGTGGGTTAGACACTTCTGTAATTTTGTCTTGGGTTAAAGAGCATTATAATTGCGAAGTCATAGCCTGCTGCGTTGATGTGGGGCAAGGCGCAGAACTTGAAGGCTTAAATGAAAAAGCGCAAAAAACCGGCGCTTCAAAGAGTTATATCATTGACGCCAAAGAGGAATTTGCCGAATACTATATATTCAACGCTATAAAAGCGGGCGCTCTGTATGAAAACAGATATTTTTTAGGCACATCGCTAGCCCGCCCGATTATTGCTAAAAAAATAGCCGAGATAGTTCAAAAAGAAAATGCCGACGCCGTCTGCCACGGCGCTACGGGAAAAGGAAATGACCAAGTCCGTTTTGAACTTGCTTTCAAGGCTTTAATACCAAATGTCAAAATAATAGCGCCTTGGCGGCAATGGGATATAAAGTCGCGCGAAGATGCCATAGACTATGCTCAAAAAAGAGGCATTCCCATACCTGTTACTAAAACAAAACCTTATTCTTCCGACGCTAATCTTTGGCATATTTCATATGAGGGCGGGATTTTAGAAAACCTTGAAACTCCATATGATGAATCTATGTTTAAAATGACTGTCTCCCCGCAAAATGCTCCGGAAAAACCCGCTTTTATAGAAATCGCTTTTGAAAAAGGAAATCCCGTATCTTTAAACGGAACGGAATTAACTCCTGCAGTTTTAATAGACCGCTTAAATAAAATAGCGGGCGAAAACGGAATAGGGCGGACCGATATGATAGAGAATAGGCTTGTGGGAATGAAGTCAAGGGGAGTTTATGAAGCGCCTGCGGCGGCTGTTTTATATGCGGCTCATCAAGAATTGGAAAGCATTACTGTTGACAGAGATACGCTCCATTATAAACAAGAACTCTCTTGCAAATATGCCGAACTCGTCTATAACGGTTTATGGTTTTCGCCTCTGCGCAAAGCATTGGACGCTTTTATGGAAGAGACTCAGCAATATGCGACGGGCGAGATTAAATTGCAACTTTATAAGGGCAATATAATCCCCGTGTCAAGAAAAGCGCCTTATTCTCTCTACAGCGAGGAAATTGCAACTTTTGGAAAAGACGAAGTTTATAATCAAAAAGATGCGGAAGGTTTTATAAATTTATTCGGTCTGCCTATAAAAATCGCCGCATTAAATAAAAAAGGGAAATAGGATTTTGAGAAAACTTTATGGATTACTTTATATCTGATGCTACAAGACGAAATTGGAATAGGTTAAATGCGGCGGCATACCAGGGACGGCTTATCTCGCGGGC
>JAIRQB010000145.1 GCA_031256695.1 Elusimicrobiota bacterium
CTTCAAATTTAAAATAAATTTCTCCGTTAAAATTGAGGAATTTTGCCAATTTTAAAGCGGGCAATAGCGGAGTGCCGCCTTCAAAGAGGGTTATAATCGGAGTTTTTTTTGTCACGGGCAAGAATTTTTTATACTTTTCTATCAATCCTTTATACACAATAATCTCCTTTAGAAAACAACGATAAAATACCGCGCAACAGAGCCTTTGACAGAAATATGCGCGCATTTTCTGAAATTTTTAGGGCGGATTGTAATAGTTTGAATTGTTAAAAGCAATTTGAAATTTTGCCGTTTTTATATTTTCTGCCGTCAATATAATTTTTTATGCTTTTGCGCCGCCGCCTGCCGCAAAACAAAATTTTTCGTCGGCAAAAATGCAAAAAAGAGCTTTTTTCCGTCTGTCAAAAGCGTTTTGCCGTTGACAAAAACAGCCGTTTTCAATAGAATGCCGATATGAAAACGAAACTTTTTAAATTCTTTTTTTCGTTGAGTATTCTCGTTTTTTCCGCTTTTTTGCCTCTCGCCTGCTTGAAATCTTCTCAAGAATCAACTTCCGCCGCTACTGCAATTCTTGAAAACCCTCCGCAAATTTCGCAGACAGGAATTTCAGACACAATAGCCGTGTCAGTTCTCAAAAATATCAGCATAAAAGATGAAGAAAGATATATAAGGGGCATTCATTTATCTTCTTGGATGAGCGGCTCGGGCAAACAGAATAGAGCGGTAATAGAAATGATAAAGAAAAGCGAGTTAAACGCTGTGGTGATAGACTTGAAAGAGACAGACGGGCAGATTTGCATATCGGATATTGATTCAGTCTACAAAGGAAAAATATCTTACAATTTAATCCCGAATTTGAGCGGTTTTATAAAGGAATTGAAAGAGAACAATATCTATATTATAGCCCGGATAGTTGCTTTCAGAGATAATTCAATGCCGCGCAAGGACCCGTCTCTTGCCGTAAAAACTCCTTCAGGCGCTATATGGACAGATAAAAATAGAATCGCTTGGCTTGACCCTTATAATCCAGAGGCTTGGGACTATATATTGAAAATAGCCGAGAGGGCTTCTGAGTTGGGTTTTGACGAGATTCAATTTGACTATATACGTTTCCCTACAGACGGTGATTTATCCACAGCAAGATACAGCAATAAAAACCATTCAAATTCCGAATCCTCAAAGGCTATAGTTTCTTTTTTAAAAGAGGCAAATAGAAGATTGAAAGCAAGAGGCGTAAAAATCTCAATAGACACTTTCGGCTTGACTGTCACAGGAGACGATATGGGAATAGGGCAGAAAATATCCGATATGGCTCAATGGGTTGATTTTATAAGCCCTATGGTCTATCCATCGCATTATGCAAAAGGCGCATATGGAGCATCAGAGCCGAACAAAGCCCCTTATAGAATAGTCTATGAAAGTATGAAGGATGCTGTAAAAAGGATTCCTGCAGAAAAATTCCGCCCTTGGTTGCAGGATTTCACCATTTTCAATTACAAATACGGCAAGGATCAAGTCCGCGCCCAGATACAGGCTTGCTATGACAATGGAATAGGCAGTTGGCTTTTGTGGAATCCGCGGTGCATCTATACGGTTTCCGCTCTAAAAGGACCAGACGAAGAAAATAGATTTGTAAAAAGCAGAAAAAAATAAATGCATAAACGGAGGAAGGAAAATGGCAAAATTAAAAACTGGACGGCACACGTCATCGCTAAAAGAAGCCAGAAAAGCAAAAAAAAGAACGGACAGGAATGTTTCTGTAAAAAGCAAAATCAAGACGATTATTAAAAAGACTAAAGCGGCGGCAGCCAATAAAGATTTGCCTCTCGCTCAGGACTTGCTAAAAAGCGCTTTTTCTGAATTGGACAAAGCGGCGAAAAAAAATGTCATACACTACAAAGCAGCCGCCAATAAAAAAGCGAGGCTTTCTAAAGCAATAGCCAAGGCGCAGGATTTAGCCAAGAAATAATATTTGACAATGTTTAGCGGGCAATTCTCTACGGCGTTTTACAAACAGAGCATTGTTTGCAAGCGGCGATAAAAAACGGTTAGGAGTTTCAAATGGATATTTTATTAGATAGGCAAAGCGTCAGAAAATATACTGAAGGTTCTGTCAAAGAAGAGGATTTGGATTATATTTTGCGCTCAGCAATGTCTGCGCCGAGCGCAAACAATAGGCGTCCTTGGTATTTTTTGATAATCAGAGACAAAGATAATCTCAAAAAAACTGCAGGCATACACTCTTCAGCGCAGATGATTTTAGAAGCGCCTTTGGCTATTTTAGTTCTCGGAGATGAGGATAAGTCTTACCAAGGATATCTGCCGCAAGACCTCTCAGCCGCAACAGAAAATATTTTGCTTGCAGCCGCTGCAAAAGGATATGGAGCGGTGTGGTGTGGAATTTATTCCAATAAAGAAAGAGAAGAAAAGTTTTCACAATTTTTTAACCTTCCGAAAAACATTAAAGCATTTTCCTTGATTGTCATAGGAAAACCCGCCGAAGAAGCAAAACCAAAAGACAGGTTTGACCCTGAAAAAATTAAATATGAGGCTTGGAAATAATCTGATGATAAAGAAAATTATTTCCGAAAAACTTCAAAATATAATTTCAGATTACGCTTTAAGCAAAAACTTAAAGGAAGAAATTTCTTTTTCAGTAGAAATTCCGCCTAAAAATATTGATGCGGATTTTGCGCTAAACGCCGTTATGCCGATTGCCAAACAATTAAAGGCAAAACCGCAAGATATTTCGGCTGAAATTATTGAGGCAATTTTAAAAGAGATGCCCGGTATTGTTGAGAAGGCTGTCGCGGCAGGTCCTTTTATAAATTT
>JAIRQB010000152.1 GCA_031256695.1 Elusimicrobiota bacterium
TCCCGCCTTCTTGAGTTGCCTTATTTATAGAGGGCAACTCGGGAATGACACTGGAAGGTTTGGGCTTTTGTCCGTTTTTGCTTCTGCTGTTTGCCTTTCAAAAGGAAAAATGGATTGCGACAGCGCTATGCGTTTGCGCAGCGCTATGCGTTTGCGCAGCTTAAAATGCCGTTTTCCTCAATTTTTAACTTTTAATTGCCTTTATACGTTGGTTCTACAATCACAATAGACGGTTTTTGTTGGAAAATAAGGCGGGCTGTTTTGAGAATATCTTCTGCATTTATGCTTTTTACAATCTCCGTATATTTTGAAGGATAACTGGGGTCTTCAAATAAAATTTCGCTCAAGCCTTGCGCCGCAGATTTCTTTTCGCAAGTTTGCATTAAAAGATTATAAACGCCGCAGACATATTTTTTGACGTCTGAAAGTTCTTGCGCCAAAACTCCATTCTCCATAAAATCTGAAAGTATCTCATCTATTCTTTTTAAAGCGAGGTCTATATTTGCGGCGTCAAGCCCTATATAGACGGAGAAAAAACTCTCATCTAATCCCGCGGGATAAGAAGTCCCAGTCTCATATCCAAGCGCTAATTTTTCTCTCAATTCAATAAAAAGGCGGCTCGTCATATTAGCGCCTAAAATATGTCCTATAAGTTCTAAGACCTTGCTGTCTGCGCTTTTCACAGAAGGAGCGGGATAAGCCTGTAAAATAAAGGCTTGTTTAAATTTGCTCTTTATTCTTTTTGTAAAGCATTTGCGCTGCTGAAATGATAATGACGGCTGCTTTATATCTGCGTCAAAATTTTCAATGCCGCCGAAATTATTTTCCAAAATTCTAAAAACCTCTTTATAATCCAAATTGCCGCTGATAGAAATGAGCATTTTGCCCGCATTAAAACAATATCTATGCCAAAGAATAATATCGTCTAAACTTATTTCAGACAGCGTTTTTACTGAACCGTTAGCAGGATTTTGATAAGGAGTTCCGTCAAAAAAACGCTTTGTAAAACTGTCAAGAGCAAAACTCTTTATTAAATCCCGCCTCATTTTTAAATCGGCTATGAGATTTTTCCTCTCTAATTCCAATTCAGCGCCGTCAAAAGCGGGGTTTGAAACTATATCTGAAAGCAATTCCGTCGCTTTAGAAAAAACTTCCGATATGCCGTTTATATCAAGACAAGAAAGATTGTAATTGACGCCGGCGGAAAAAACAGCGCCTATGCCGTCTAAATCTTCTGAAAGTTGTTTTTTATTTCTCTTTAAGGTGGCTTTTTGTATGAGGGAAAGCAAAAGCGATGTAATGCCTGACTTTTCTAAAGCCTCTTCTGATGCGCCTATTTTAGAGAATACTTGCATAGAAAACACTTCCGCTCCGTCAGTTTTATTGAATAAAACCTTGATATTGTTTTTTAATTTAAATTCTTGCATTTTTCTTATCCTAATTTGACAAAGACAGATGTCAAGTCAACAATTTCATTTAGACGGAATCATAACTGCATTTGAAAACCTATCGCTGCGGTAATATTTAGCAAAGAAATCTGCGACATCTTTTTCTGTCAGCAAATCTATTAAAAGCGGATAATTATCGGCGATATAACTTTTCCCTAAAAGATGCCATAGTCCTAAATTGTCAGCAATGCCCGACGGAGTTTCAATAGAAAAAAGAAAGTCTGTTTTTAAAGCAATTTTTGCTCTTTCAAGCGCTTGAGGCTCAATTTTGCCGCTGGCAATTTTTTCTATTTGTTTGCGAATCTCGTCTTTTATCGGCTCAATATTTTCAGAGGCGGCTTCTGCCGTTATATATAAAACGCCCGACTCTCTAAAAAGGTCATAATCGCAATCTATTTCAAAAGCAAGTTGTTTTTCTTCCTCTAAAATCCTGCGCAAAGGAGATGATTTTAAACCGCCTAAAAGCATCGCTGATAAATCTGCGGCAAGAATTTCTCTATCATCTCCGTCAGCGCCTATTCCCAAAAAACCGCTTATAAGATAGGCGTTTTCAATATCGGCATTCAGCGTTAAATTGACTCCTTCAAAAACCGTTTCTTTTAACTTCGGCTGCGCCGCTGTATTTAAATTTTCCGCTTTTGCAAAAGTTCCCTCTATAATTTTTAAAATTTTTTCTTCGTCAAAAGAGCCGCAAACGGCAATCAGCATTTTTTCGGGGCAATAATTTTGCTTGTAAAAAGCGCAGATTTCGCCGCGCTCTATATTTTCAATAATTTCCCGCCGTCCGATTACGCTGTTTTTTAAAGCGCTTGTCTTATAGATATTTTCATAAAAAAGGCTGCTAAGTTTTGCGCGGGGATTGTCTAAAAATCTCTGCATTTCCTCTATTACCACTTTCCGCTCTTTTTCTATTTCCTCAATAGGAAAAAGCGGGTTTAAAATTATATCGGCGAAAGCGGTTAAAGCCGTCTCGGCGCTTTCTTTTGGGATATTCGCATAGTATTGAGTGAATTCATTTGAAGTAGCGGCATTTAAATATCCGCCTGAATTCTCTATAGTCTTGCTGAAAGAAAGACCCGGATATTTTGCGCTGCCCTTAAACAATAAATGCTCTATAAAATGGGAAAGTCCGCTCTGACGCTCATTTTCATACACAGCGCCGCACTTTACAAAGACATTTATAGAAACTGTTGAAAAACTATCGTCTTTCTTTAAGATAATTTCAAGCCCGTTTTTGTATTTCATTACTTTCCTCATTTGCATTTTAGCCGTTAAAACAAAATCCATTCCCGCTGCGCGCAACGGGAATGGATTGTTTTATTTGTTTGACTTCCGTTGTGTTTTAATAAGAACGGGACTTTATAACCATATCAAGTCTTTCAGCCTCAGACACTTCAACTTTTTTAGTTGCAAGCGTAACTATTACGGCAAAGACTAATGAAATTATTGTAGCCGCAATAGCGGGACCTGTGAAAATCCCTTTGATATAGTTTTGGAAAGCGGGAACGGACAAATAGCAGATGCCGAAAAGCGTTCCTGAAAAAATTGCCGCAAGTCCGCCCTGCCAAGTGACTCTCTTCCAAAAAACGCCCAAGAACATAGCCACAGATACGCCCGGTATAATAGAGCCTATGACATTATTTATATAGCCCATAACGTCTTTGGCAAAAAGCGTTGCAAAGAAAGCCAAAGTGAGCGTTACAACTATGCCGATTCTAGACCAAGTTTTTACTTTTTCTTCAGGCAGCGCTTTTTTAGCAAAAACGGGATAAATATCTTGTATGAGTATTGTAACTCCCGCAATAGCGTCTGAATCGCCCGAAGACATAGTAGCGGACAAACCCGCTATCATAAAAACAAGACCGAGCCAAGGACCTAAAATTTGAGTCGCTACAAAGGCAAAAGCAAAATCAGGCGTTTTTAAAACAGCCGCCGCGCTTGGGTCTGCGCTGCTGGAGGCTATTGTAAAAGCAGCCATACCAATTATAGCGGGGATAAATGAGAAACCGAGCAAAAGCAGAGCAGAACGGATTAAAGCGCGGTTTGCAGTTTTATCATCTTTTGAAGTGTAGATACGCATACGGTAAGTAGGCGTTCCAAGTCCTGGTATAAAGATGGTAAAGACAAGCGATATTACAGCCATTAAGCCTACAGTTTGAACTCCGTAAAAACTCAAACTCCCGGATTTGCCCGCTGTTGCATATGCGGCAGAAATTGCTTCCCAACCGCCCGCTGTGGGAATTGCTATAGCGGCAATCAGTATAAAGCCGAGAACAAGAATTATCAACTGAATGAGGTCAGTCCATACAACTGCAAGATAACCGCCGATTACCACATATGCGCCGAAACCTAAAACGGTAAGAACTCTTGCTGTGATTGGGTCTAAACCAGTGATATAGGCTAAATATGTAGCGCCGCCGTTCATATGATTGCCGAGCCAGATGATTTCAACAATAAACATCATAAAGCCCATTACAATTTTCATATTTCTATTGCCGTCATATAAAAATTGCGCTTCTTCCGACATAGTGATAAAGCCTTTTGAGCGGGCTTTTATTTTATTTGAAGCCCAAACCAAAAGCAAAATACCAAGACAAGCGCCGAGACCATATGCTGAGCCGAACCAACCGCTCGCAAAACCATTTCTTGTAGCGCCGATAGCAGAGCCTGTTCCTATAAGAGTAGCGCCCATAGTTGCAAAGATAAGAAACATAGGCAAACCAGCGCCGCCTGTGAGATAATTTTTGCCTTCCGTTTTTCCTTTTGAGGAATACCAGCCGATAAAAATCATTATCCCCACATAGACAAGAAAACCAACGATAAAAAAACTGCTGTCCACATTTGACATTTTACTTGACCTCCCTTTTTTATTTTAACGCTTTAGCGTTTTATTATAGCCTGCCAAAGAGAGCAGGCTTTTATTTTGTGTCAACTTGAACGAACTTTACTTAACAGCAGCCGCATTTGAAGGCTTAAAGCGGGCGCGGCAAGCCGAAACAGACTTTACTTCACGGCAACCGAAACGGACTCTACTTAATGGCAGCCAAAACGAGTCTTATTTAATGGCAAGCCAAAAAGAGTCTTATTTAACGGCAGCCCACATCTCAATTTCTATCAAAAGTCCCGGCAATAATTTTGTTTGAACCGTTGTCCGCACTGGGCGCGGAGAAGGAAACATTTGGGTATAGATTTTATTCATTATATCCCAATCTTTTAAATCAACCATAAAGATATTGACCTTAAAGACATCGGCAAGAGAAACTTCCGCGCTTTCTAATTGTCTGCGGCAGTTCTCTATAGTGTATTTTGTCTGCGTCTCAATATCATCGCCTATTACCTTTCCGTCCAAATCAATAGCCCCTTGCCCTGATATTACAATCAATTTAGAGCATTCTATCTCTAAAACGGGCGAATAGGGACCTGCTGTGATGTGCTGTCTTGCTCCTTCTGGAACTGATTTTGCTATTTCTGACATAATAAACTCCTTTTTATTTATTTGAGCAAATAGTTTTAACTTTTTTTTAACTTTATTTACACTCCTTTTCATAAAAAAACCGCAAGACAGGAAATTTGCTTTGCGGTATTGGTTTTACAAAGTATCAAGCCTGACATTTATGCTTTTTTGCCCTTAACATCAATTAAATTGGGCTAAATTATACAGATTTAGGCTCTCAAACACAAAAAGAGAGTCTTTTGCAGAAACAATTTAAAAATCGTCCAAATCTTTGTTTTTTTAAAGCCGTTTTGAGCAATTTAAGATATAAAAATTCAAAAAACGGTTAAAAACTATGCGTTTTTAAGTTGACTTTTTTAGAGTGCAATTGATAAAATCCGCCCGTTTTTAGAGAGAAGAAACCAGAAATCTTGCCTCAAAAGCCCAAAAATCCGCCTTTTTTGACCAAAATTCAATCAAAATCCGGTTTTTTAGTTTAAAATAAAAATAAATAGCCTTAATTTATATTCAATATGCGGAATAAATCCGTAAATACTAAGTAAAAGGAGCGCAAAAATGCCTAAATACGTTTATTTATTCGGCGGCGGAAAAGCCGACGGCAATGGCGGGATGAGAAATCTTTTGGGAGGCAAGGGGGCAAATCTTGCCGAAATGGCAGGACATAAAGACTTGAAATTGCCTGTTCCTCCGGGATTTACAATTACTACTGAAGTTTGTTCTTATTACTATAAGAATAAGAAAAAATATCCGCCTGAATTAAAAAAACAGGTTGAGACCGCTATGAAAAGCGTTGAAAAAATTATCGGCAAGAAATTCGGCGACACTGTCAATCCGCTTTTAGTGTCAGTCCGCTCAGGAGCCAGAAGTTCTATGCCCGGTATGATGGAGACGGTTTTAAATGTGGGGCTTACTACAAAAACAATTCCTGCTTTAATAGCCAAGACAAACAATGATAGATTTGTCTATGACGCTTATAGAAGGCTGATTATGATGTATTCCGATGTTGTGATGGAAAAAGGCGCGGGTATTGAGCCGGCAGATGAACAAGGCATAAGGAAACAACTTGAAAGGATTATGGCTGAAAAAAAGTCTGAAAAGGGAGTTACTCAAGACACTGAACTCACTTCTGAAGATTTAAAAGAATTAGCGGCTCTTTTCAAAATCAGAGTAAAAGAAGTTTTAGGAGTAGAATTCCCCGATGACCCCTTTGAGCAGGTTTGGGGCGGAATATCTGCTGTTTTTTCTTCTTGGAACGGCAAAAGAGCGGTGGACTATAGAAAGATAGAAGGCATACCTGATGATTGGGGAACTGCTGTAAATGTTCAATCTATGGTATTTGGAAATATGGGCGAAGAGTCAGCGACAGGCGTGGCTTTTTCAAGAAATCCCGGAAACGGCGACCCCAGATTTTACGGCGAATATCTTGTAAATGCTCAGGGCGAAGACGTTGTGGCTGGGATACGCACTCCCGCTCCTATAAATGATGCCGCAAAAAGCGAGCATAATAGAGATGAGAGAACTCTTGAAGAAACTATGCCTAAACTTTATAAAGAGTTATTTGCCATACAGAAAAAACTTGAAAAGCATTATAAAGATATGCAAGACATTGAATTTACTATTGAAGAAGGCAAATTGTGGATGCTTCAGTGCAGAAACGGTAAAAGAAATGGACAGGCGGCTGTGAAGATGGCTGTGGATATGGCAAAAGAGAAACTTATTTCTAAAGAAGAAGCTGTTTTAAGAGTTTCTCCATCGCAACTTATGGAATTATTATTGCCGATTATCAGCGCAAATGCTGAAAAGACAGCAAGAGTAATTGCAAAAGGGCTTCCCGCAGGTCCAGGAGCAGCGGCAGGGCGCATAGTATTTTCTTCTGAGGATGCTGTCCAAGCGGCTGCAGAAGGGAGACAGACTATTCTTGTCAGAGAAGAGACCAACCCTGAAGATGTGAAGGGTATGAGAGCGGCTCAGGCAATTCTTACAGCTAGAGGCGGTATGACTTCTCATGCGGCTCTTGTAGCGCGCGGCTGGGGTAAATGCTGTATAGTAGGTTGCGCGGCAATTTCTGTAGATGCGGCGACAAAAACTATGACTATAGACGGCAAGACTTATAATGAAGGCGATTGGATAACTTTAAATGGGACAAAAGGCATAGTTTATGAAGGCAAATTGGATATGGTTGACATTGAGCCTTCTGAAAATACCGTCCTTTTTGATTTCTTGTCTATGTGCGACAAAGTGAAAGTTTTAAAAGTCCGCGCAAATGCCGACACTCCCGAAGATGCCAAAAAAGCGAGAGCCTTCGGCGCAGAGGGAATAGGGCTTTTTAGAACGGAGCATATGTTCTACGGCGAAAATTCAGAGAAGCCGCTTTTTGCTTTAAGAAAAATGATAGCCTCAGACACAGTTGAGGAAAGAAAAGCCGCTTTAAATGAACTCTTTCCATATGTTAAAGAGGCTATAAAAGGAACTCTTGAGGCTATGGACGGATGCCCTGTGACAATTAGATTCCTTGACCCGCCTCTTCACGAATTTATTCCAAGGGAAGAATCGGCTCAAAAATTGGTGTCTGACAGTTTAGGCATCACTATTGAAGAATTTAAGAGCAGAGCGGAAAAACTCCACGAGACAAATCCTATGATGGGGCATAGAGGAGCGCGTTTGGGCATTACTTATCCTGAAATCACAGAGATGCAGGCGAGGGCTATTTTTGAAGTCGCCGCAGAATTGTTGAAAGAAGGCAAAAAAGTATTCCCTGAAATTATGATACCTGTTATCTGCTCCGCCAATGAATTAAAACATCAGAAAAATATAGTTAAAAGAGTTTATAACGAGGTCTTGCAGCAGGAAGGGATAAAAAAGATAGGCTATTCTTTCGGCACTATGATAGAAATCCCGAGGGCGGCTATACGCGCGTCAAGAATGGCTGAAGAGGCTGAATTTTTCTCTTTTGGAACTAATGATTTAACCCAGATGTCTTTCGGTTTTTCAAGAGATGATGTCGGCGCATTTTTAAGCGATTACCGCGAAAAAGGCATTCTTTTAGACGACCCTTTCCAAACTATTGACATAGAGGGCGTTGGAAGACTTATGAAATACGCTATATCAGAAGTGAGGGCAATAAACCCCGCTTTCAAAATAGGTATATGCGGAGAACACGGCGGAGATCCTAAATCAGTGGAATTTTGCCACCAATTAGGAATGACATATGTCTCTTGTTCTCCTTTCAGAGTGCCTATAGCGAGGCTTGCCTCGGCTCAGGCTGCGGCAAAAGGGATAAGCGCAGGCGCTAAATCAAATAAGGGCAAAACAAAACCGGCGGCGAAAGCAAAAGCAGCCGCAAAAGCAAAGAGAAAATAACCGCTTTTTTAGTTTTGTTTTTACAATTAAACCCGGACGGCGGCTTTTTGACCGCCGTCCGGTCAATTTTTTTATTATGAAAAAGTTATTTTTGCCGATTTTTATTTTCGTTTTCAGTTTTGCGGAAGCCGCTGAGAAAAAAGAAGTTTTGATAGGCATTGAGGTTGAAAATGCCGTCTATTCGCGCATTGCAAAAGAAAACATTGTTTTTATCCCCGACATCAGAAATATTTCGCGCATTAGAGAGTGGACTCTGTCCATAAAGGACGAGGACAAAAAAACCGTTAAAACTTTTAGCGGAAAACGGAAAATTCCTTCAAAAATTTATTGGAATGTATTGACTGCTGACAGACAGCCGGCTGCGGACGGAACTTATACATATGATTTTGCAATTATTGTCTCAGACAAAGAAAAGTTTTTTGTAAACGGCGGTAAAATAATAATAGATTCAACTCCTCCTTTTGCTTCTGTTTCCTTATCCGACCCCATATATTTTATAAACGCCGCAAAACAAGACGGGATTTTTATATTTTTAAGTTGCGGAGACGAATATAAAATAGACTATCAAAAGTGTTTCCTTGAAATAAAAAATTCAAAAAACAAAGCCGTGAAGACTTTCTCTTTTGAAGATAGTATACCTGAATTTATAATTTGGAATTTGGAAGATGATGAAGGGCAATTGTTGTCTGACGGCAATTATCTTTTGACCTTCAATGTCGCCGATGCCGCAGGCAATAATTCTTTTGCCGAGACAGAATTGATTTTAGCCGATGCTCCCGTAGAGGAGAGCGGTTTGAAAGAAAATTTGCAGCAGACAATTTACTTTGAATCTGGGAAAGCGGATTTGAGCGCCAAGAGTATTCAGACCATTCAATATATAGCCGATATTTTAAAAGAAAATTCAAAAAATAAAGCGGTAATAACGGGTCATATCGGCTTTACAGCCGCTGAAAAAAAAGTGAAAAAACTTTCAGAAAACAGGGCAAAAGCGGTTTACAATCTTTTAACCGCCGCGGGCATTGACAGCGGACGAATTGCTTGGCAAGATTTAGGCGCAAAACGTCATATTGCGACGGCAGGCTCCGCCAAAGGCAAAAATTCCGCTTCAGCAGATGCGCAAAACAGCCGAGCGGAAATTACAATTTTGAAAATACAGGATTAAAATCTATTTTTAGAAAAATTAGAAAAACTAGTTAAAAGTTAAAAATTAA
>JAIRQB010000234.1 GCA_031256695.1 Elusimicrobiota bacterium
AATTGCATACTCCGCCCGCAATAGAAAAACCGCCGCTATCCCCGCCGCATTTCAAAAATTCTTTTTGCCGATGTATCGGCGATAATGTTTGAACTTTACTTTTTTCCATCTGCCTCAAAAAATCAGCAATAGTTTGATTTTCAGGCGGAACAATAAACTCATCTAAATCTATAAAAGCCATATATTTTGTTTTGTCTTTAAATTTACAAATTGCATCTCTATATGCGGGCAATTGCATTTTTTCTCCCGGAAAAGAAATATAGTCCGCAATGCCTTCTTTGACATAAGGCTCTAAAACTTCGCGCGTATTGTCTGTTGAATTATTATCGTAAATATAAAATTTTTCAACGCCTACAAGACGGTGATATTCTATCCACTCTTTAAAATAACAGCCTTCATCTTTGGCTATGGCGCAAATTGAGAGGAAATTTTCAAAATTGGAATTTGCTTCTGCCCTTTTTGCCTTTATGTATTTTATAAGACCAAAGAACAAAATATCGCGGACTCTTTTCCTCGCCCGCCTAAATGGAATAAAAGCGCTGATTACATTTGAGAATGCTTTTTTTAATCTGCTCTTTGGCAAAACAGATAGATTCATAATTTTTATTCCTCTAAAAAGCCGCTTCAAAACAAGTAATTTTGCCTCAATAATTTTTCTGATAGACAAATTCAAAATCAGAAATCCGCACAGTGTCCCCCGTCTTTATCCCCTGCTTTTCAAGTTCAGCCTCTAAACCGATTTTCTTTAATATATTCTGATAGCGTCTTAGAGAATCAGCCTCGCCGAATTTCGTCATTTCTGTTAGAGTTTCAGTTTTTTTGCCGCTCACAATATAGACGCCGTCTCTGCGCTTTATTTTAAAATCAGGCTCATAAATATATTTGCGGACAGGCTGTATTTCAAAATTTTCTTCAGGATTTACTTCTGAGGGCTTATCTAATAACTTTAAAATTTCATTGAGCAGAGATTCTAAATTCTGCCCTGATACTGCGGAAATTGGAATAATTTTTTTGCGGGCAAGTTTTTTCTTAAATTTATCAATATATTTTTGAGAACTCGGCAGGTCTATTTTGTTTAAAACTATTATGAAATGTTTTTTTGCCAGATACTTTGAGTATTTTTTTAATTCGGAGTTTATAATCTGATAGGTTTTATAGGGGTCTTTGCCGTCAAAACCGCAAACATCTATGAGAATGATTAAAATTTTTGTTCTTGTTATATGGCGCAAGAATTCAAGCCCAAGCCCTTTGCCTAAATGAGCGCCTTCTATAATACCGGGTATGTCTGCGGCTGTAAATTGACGTCCTTTAAAATTTACTACGCCTAAATTTGGAATTAGCGTTGTAAAAGGAAAGTCGGCTATTTTTGGTCTTGCCGCTGAGATTTTAGATAAGAGCGTTGACTTGCCCGCATTTGGAAAACCTACAAAACCAATATCTGCTATTAAACGGAGTTCTAAATCTATTTTCGCTTTCTCGCCCGGCTCGCCGTTTTCAGCAATGCGGGGCGCTGTTTTATATTTTGTCTTAAATGCGCTATTGCCTCTGCCGCCTCGCCCGCCTTTTGCCGCTAAAACTCTCTGCCCTTTCTCTTTAATATCGGCAAATAATTGACCGTCTTTAAAAATCAGAGAGCCTAAAGGAACTTTAACAGTCAAATCAGCGCCGAATTTACCGTATTTATTATTAGAACTCCCCTTCTGCCCGTCTTCTGCTTTCAATTCTATTATATGCGAAAGGTCTAAAAGAGTTGTTTTATGGGGGTCGCCTTCAAAATATATATCCCCGCCTTTGCCGCCGTTTCCCCCGTTTGGACCGCCGAAAGGGACATATTTTTCCCTTCTAAAAGAAATACAGCCGCCGCCTCCGCGGCCGGCTGTAATTAAAATTGTTGCCTTGTCTATAAACATTTATGCTTCTACGTTTACGTATTGTCTGTCTTTTGCCCTTTTTACAAAATGAACTGTCCCGTCTATTTTGGCAAAAAGCGTATTGTCTTTTCCCATTCCGACATTTATACCAGGATAATACTTCGTCCCTCTTTGGCGGATTATAATAGCCCCCGCCTTAGCCTTTTGGTCGCCGTAAATTTTAACGCCCAATCTTTGACCGTGGGAATCCCGCCCATTAGTTGAAGAACCTTGCGCCTTTGTATGAGCCATTTTCTACTCCTTTATTTAATTAAAATTTATTTTTGTAACCTTCAACTGAGTGATATATTGCCTATGCCCTTGAAGTTTTTTATAGCCTTTTTTAGGTCTTCTTTTAAAAACTAAAACTTTCGGCGCTCTCTTTTGCGCTAAAACTTTGGCGGACACTGAAGCGCCTTCAATTAGCGGACGTCCGATAGTTACAGCGCCCTCATTAGACAAAAAAAGCACTTCATTTAAAGTGATTTCATCGCCTGCCTTTGCATCGTCAAGTTTTTCTACAGACAGAATGCCGCCTTCTTCAACTTTATTCTGTTTTCCGCCCGTTTTTACTATTGCGTAGAGCATTTTTGAACTCCTTGTTTTTTAGCCTTTATTTAGGCTATTTATCGTTATTTTTTCAAAATATCGTCGCTGAATTTACTAAAAAACGCTCTTGCAAGTCAAACAAAGGCAGAAAACAAGGATTTAGCAAGTTAAAAACAAAAGTTAATAGTAAAGTCGCTATTTAAATTGAAATCTGTCTATTTAATAGGCGCAGAAATGCTTGCGGCAAAAGCGCTGAAAATGCTCAAAAAGACGGCGGGAATTGACAAAATTTCAGTTGAAAAAGCGCTAAATATCAAGCGGGAGGAGTTTGACACAAAATACTTAAACGTATAAAATCCGCCGAAATTTTAAGAAAAGAAGCCGTCCCGGCTCACCTTCACCAAAATGGAAAAAGGTTTTTTAAGAAAAGTTTAAATAAAGACGAAAGGCAGTAAAATTTTTATAAAAAGCGGGACGCTATTTAAAAGCGCCTCGTCTTTTTTATTTATAGGAGGGTGCCGTCGAAAACAGGAAATTCCGCATCAATCAGTTTATTAAGTCGCCGGAAGTCAGGCTTATAGATTCCGGCGGAGGTCAAGCGGGCGTAATGCCTACAAATGAGGCTTTGGCGATGGCGAGAGCCAAAGGCTTGGATTTAGTTGAGATTTCTCCTCAAACCAATCCGCCCGTGTGCAAGATAGTCAATTTCTCAAAATTTCGCTATGAAATGGAAAAGCGGGAAAAAGAATCAAGAAAAAAGCAAAAAGTCTCTCAGTTGCGGGAGATAAGAATCCGCCCCAGAATAGCCGAACACGACTTGGACGTAAAAATTAAGCATATACGCCATTTCATTGAGGATGGAAACAAAGTCCAAGTGACAGCCGTTTTTGCAGGCAGAGAAATGCAGCATAAAGATTTGGGAATGAAAGTTGTTGAAAAAATCAAAGAATCTTTGTCCGACATTTCAGAATCGGAAGGAAAAGTTTCAACTTTTGGAAACAGAGTCTTTATCATTCTTGCGCCCAAGAAAAAAACAGCGTCTCAGCAAGAAAAATAATCGGAGGATAAATATGCCTAAAATGAAAACTCACAGCGGCTCAAAAAAACGTTTCAAAGTTACAGCGGGCAAAAAAGTTAAGTATAGAAAGTCTGGGCAGCGGCACCTTATGACGGGCGATTCCGGCAATCAAAATAGGAAGTCGCGCAAACCCGCATATGCGGATAAAACCGATATGCAGAGGCTTAAACAACTGCTCCCCTATAACTTTTAGCGACTGTTTAATTGTCTTTGGATTTTTGAAATGGTTTTGGAAAATTTATTTTTAAGGAGATTTATATGCGCGTAAAAAGTGCGGTTTATACAAGACAGAGAAAGAAAAAGATATTTAGGCTTGCCAAAGGTTATTATGCCACCAAGAAAAACAGATGGAGAATGGTTAAACAGCAAGTTGCCAAATCTCTCGCATATGCGTATACGGGGCGTAAAGACAATAAGGCAAATTACAGGTCGCTGTGGATAATACGTCTCAATGCCGCCGTCAGGCAAGAGGGAATGTCATATAACAAATTTATTTCGGGTCTAAAAAAAGCCAATGTAATAATAGACAGGAAAAATCTTGCAGAAATTGCCGCATCAGACAGCGATGCTTTTAAGCAAATTGTAGCGCTCGCCAAAAGCGCCTAATTAAGACTTAATGAAATATACCCCTGCAAAAACTTTAATTCTGTTTTTCCTCGCTTTAATAACTTGCGGAACTCTATTATTGTCATTGCCGGTTTCTTTAAGCAAGGGGGCGGAATTCTCATTATTGTCTAATCTATTTACCGCTGTTTCCGCCTCTTGCGTGACGGGTCTTACCGTCGTCTCAATAGGCGAATACTATTCTCTCTTCGGTCAAATTGTGATAATGCTTTTGATACAGTTCGGCGGGCTGGGCTATATGTTTGTTTCAACTGCCGCCGCTTTGCTTTTAGGGAGAATGGCTTTAAAAGACAGGCGCATAATGCAAGAATTGTTTGATATAACTTCTTTTAAAGATTTAAAAAAAATGCTCTTTAAAGCCGTATCTTTTGTCCTCGCTGTAGAAGCGGCAGGCGCTATTGCGCTTGCCGTTTTATACTTTCAAAAGTATTCCTTTTTTAAATCAATTTATTTTGGGGTTTTTAGCGCGATATCTGCTTTTTGCAATGCCGGTTTTTTTCTCTATGAGGATAGTTTGGCAAGTTATGCCAATGACCCTCTCATCTTGGCTGTTTTTTCCATCCTAATTATCAGCGGCGGAATTGGTTTTTTTGTTTTAGTTGACATCTATGACGCTTGGAAAGAAAAAAGACTTCATCTATCTCTCCACAGCAAAGTAGTTTTTACCGCTACGGGGATTATTTTAGCCGTCTCATTTTTATTCTTTATAATTTACGGCAGCCTTACTTTTTTTAAAGGCGAGAGCATTTTATATGCGCTCAGCAATTCTTTTTTCAGCGCGGCAAGCGCAAGGACAGCGGGTTTTAACACAATAGATATGTCAGTCTATAATGGGTTTTCAAAAATGCTGCTTATAATTTTTATGGCTATAGGCGCGGCTCCTGCAAGCACGGCGGGCGGTTTAAAAGTGACTACTCTTGTAATAATAATTGCCTTCATTAGAAGTTTTTTAAAATCTCAAAGCGAAGTTGTTATTTTTAAAAAGAGAATTTCAGAAGATATAGTAAAGAAGGCGTCAATTATTTTTATACTTTTTACTATGCTGACAGCGGCTTTCAGCGCTGTTTTAATTCTGCTTGAAATTGATAAATACCCGATAGATATTCTTTTTGAAACTGTCTCCGCTTTTTCTACTACGGGTCTTTCAATGAACACGACGCCTAATTTGAGTCAAGCAGGGCGTATTGTAATCATTCTTGCTATGGTGACGGGCAGGATTGGGATTTTAACTTTGCTGATTTCAGTTATTGATGTGAAGCATCCGAAGGTCAGATACCCCGAAGATAAAATTTTGGTCGGTTAATTTAATAGATTATAAAGTGATAAAGGATATTTATATATGTCAAATCAATATCTGACAATCAAAGAAGCGAGCCTCTGGGCTACAAAGTATTTAGGTAAAGAAATAACCGCTTCAAATATATCTTATCTCATTCAATACGGGCGCATATCAAAAGCCGGGCATAACGGCTCTGCGCAAATAGCGCT
The DNA here is from genome assembly GCA_031256695.1 of Elusimicrobiota bacterium. Lineage (GTDB taxonomy): Bacteria > Elusimicrobiota > Endomicrobiia > Endomicrobiales > Endomicrobiaceae > JAIRQB01. The sequence continues at coordinate 5,650 of JAIRQB010000234.1, forward strand.
CCCTGAACTAAAAAATTATTACGACCGTTTTTTAGTTTCGCGGGAGAATTATTTCAAACAGAATTTAGATAAAGATTTGAATTGGGCGCTTTCATTTGAGCAGTATAAAGAAGCGGAAACTACAAAACACATTCACCGCCTGCATCCTTATAAAGGAAAATTTATACCTCAACTCGTTGAATATTTTTTAGACAATCACACAGACAAATTCAAAAAAGAAACTTATTTTAAAAAAGGCGATATTGTTTTAGACCCGTTTTGCGGCAGCGGCACAACTCTTGCGCAGGCTAATGAACTCGGCATTCACGCGCTCGGCATAGATATTTCGTCTTTC
>JAIRQB010000243.1 GCA_031256695.1 Elusimicrobiota bacterium
AGTTCAGACGTGTGCTCTTCCGATCTGGAATTGCTATATAAAGGACTGTCCGGCAAAAAGACCGCGCCGCTTCTTTCTGAAAATATCTCTCGCTGATTATGAAGGCGAGCGGTATAAAAAAAAATGTGACTGAAAAACTGACAAAAGAAATTCTATAACCAATGAGGTAAAGAAAATGCGGCTGAAAAACAGCAAGCAAGCATATTAAGGAATAAAAAAATAAAGTCTGGGGGACTTTCCAATAAATACAAAGACAGATTGCCGCAAGAGAAAAACCGGCAAAGGCTGTTAAATGGGACAGAATGGGCAAGTATTCGCCTTTTAATAAAAGAGCGTTTATAAAAGTAAAAAAATACCTGCCGCTCACCACTTGCCAGGGGATAAACGATTGCCTATACAATAGCCCTTCGCGCCAATCGTGATTTGTTATTTGGAAAAAACCTGCCATATCTAATGCCCAACTGACATTTAAAGACAAAAAGACTATTAAAAAAGTTTTTTTATAGAGATTTGGAATTGCTTTCCATTTATCATTGCAAACTCCAAGCATATCTGACCCTAAAAAGTTTAAAGGCATATCAAATAAAGTCTTGCAGGTTTTGAAAAATTTTGACGTCTTAAAAAATGAAATGAAATATTTTAATTTTTGCATCTACTGTTCCTTTTCGCTGTTTCTAATTTGAGAATTGCGGGCATTGAGCCGCGCAATTCTCAACTCAATTCTTATTTTTTAAGATTTTTTTTGGTTTTCTTGTTTGTCCCAACCGCAGGTTTGAGAGATAATATATTTTGGGCGGGCTTTTACTTCTCTAAAAATTTTATCTAAATAAAGACTTATCAAACTCATACAAAAAAATAGAAATGCCGCCGTAATGCAAAAAAACAAAATGAAAAACCAAAATAACTCAATATGGATTTTTGACGCATATAAGGCGACAATCCCCGCAAATACAAAGATAGAAAGCGCGGCAAATAGAAAAGAAAAAAGATGAATTATCAAAAGCGGTTTTGACGACCAAGCAGTTAAAAAAGTAACAGCCATCTGAATGCTATTCATAAAAGAATATTTAGTGCTCCCGCTTTTTCTGCTTTTCGGTAAAAAAGGCAAAGACAATATTTTAAGCCCAATCCGATGCACTTGCCATCTTAAAAAAACATCGGTTTCTTCCATATCAATTAAAGATTTAACCGCCTTTTGATTAAACATTTTAAAGTTGCTCGCATTTTTTAAATCTACAGCAGTCAACTTATAAAATAAAAAGTGAAATGCTCGGGTAAAACACTTTTGTATTATAGTTTCCGGGTGTCTTTTCATTTTAATGCAATCAATTATGTCAGCCCCCCCCCCCCCGTCTTTTATCATTTCATACATTTTGGGTATAAGTTCAGGCGGATGCTGCAAATCTGAATCCATAGTAACTATAAATTGACCCGAAGCGTATTTCATACCAGCGAGTAAAGCCTTCTCTGAACCTGCATTTCTATTAAGCCTTATTCCCCTTGCATTTTCATTTTTGGCGCAAAAATCAGATATATATTTCCAAGTGTCATCTGTTGAGCAGTCGTCAACAACTATAATTTCATACAAAATTCCCGCATTATTCATTACATCTGATACCGCGTTAAAAAAATCTAAAACAAGACTGCCTTCGCAAAAAGCGGGCGCAACTATTGAAACATCTATTTGTGAATTGTTGTCTTTCATTTTATTTCTCCTGCGCTTTGCGATGCTCTTGTATGAGGGCTCTCGCTTTATCAAGCCCTTCTTGGTCTAAAATCACCATCAAAATGCCGTCTTTAATTACTATAGACGTCTTGTCCGGATACGGTTTTGCTTTTTCTATTTCAGACGACATTTTTAACAATGCTTTTATGTCGGCATCATTATAAAAGCGGGTTATATCTTTTCTGCCCGATATTGACGTATACCTGAAAGAAGTAAAATCATTTGTATACGTCAGAGGACCTTCTAAAGACGCCCAATCAGCGTCTAATGACCTTCTCATAAGATAATTGTTGTTTTCGGCATCAGGCATATAAGGAGTAATGCTCCTAAAACGTCCAATAGTAAGCAAAGCATATTTTTCACCGCTGTCAAATCCGTCAACCTGCTCTATCCTGTCAATCACTCTATTCCATAATTTGGTTTCAGCCTCAAACTTTAATTTAAAAGTTTTTTGAATTTTCGCATTGTAAATAGCGCAATTATAAAGTATGAGGATAGATAAAAAGACAGTTGCATTCTTGACAAAATTTTTCCATCTCAAGTCTCTTTCTTCTGCCGTTACTTGCCTTAAAAGCAAAACAACAATCAAAACGTGAAAATATGTAAGCCCAAAGACATTGAGACTATCTTCAAACAAACGTCTAATTGTCAACTCATATTCTAACATCGCAGATGAATTAGACAATATAAAAGCCGCAGCCAAGAGGAGTATAAAAATAAACGGACGCAATATCTTTTGCAAAAAAGAAGCGTTAGAAAAGACTGCTTTAAGCAATACATTAAATATCAGAAAAATAAGAAGTATAAAAAACAGAAAATTTATATAAGAAATATCCGCGTTTCCGATATAAGAATAAAGTTTAATTAAAGAGGTTTTACTGATTTCAAAGACTCTTTGCGGAAAATCAGAGAGCGCAACCGTTTCTGTGCGGAAATTCCCTCTCTGTATTATGCCGATTGATTTTAAATACAAAATAGAGCAGTATTGAAAAAAAGCGCCCGCTATAAAACTTATCAAAACCCATCCATATGTTTTTACTAATTTAATAAATGATGCGGTATTTATGCCGGCG
>JAIRQB010000096.1 GCA_031256695.1 Elusimicrobiota bacterium
GATTTAATATAAATAAATTTTTCAAGCCCTCTGCGGTAATATGCGGCATAGATTGGCAAAGCGCATTCTTTTGCCGTCTGTATTATTTCTTTGCATTCGTCATAATTTAAGGCGAGCGGTTTTTCAATATATGGAATTTTGCCCGCATTTAGACAAGCGATAGCGTATTCTTTGTGTGATTTAGGCGGAGTCGCTATATAGACGGCATTTATTTCTTTATCTGAAAGGATTTCATTTAAAGAATGAGCGGCATTTGGAATGTTATGCCTTTTTGCAAAATCCGTCGCCCTTTCAAAATTGCGCGCATAAACTGTTTTTACTCTTGAATTTTGAGACTTATATAAGCCCGGTCCGCTTTTCTTTTCAGCGACTGCCCCGCAGCCTATCATAGCCCAGCAAACTGTATTCATTTTTACCGCTCCTTTTGACGAGAATATAAAGAATTGAAATTTAAAGAATTAAGGCATCCGCTTTTTATCCGTCTCTATTTAAAATACAAAAGATATTTTTCTATTTGTTTGACGGGATTATATGAGAGTTTTGATTTCTTTAAATTCTCTATATCCATATCTTCTTCTCTATTTACAAATTCAATGCCTGAAAATCTTTTCTTTGCCGTCAAATTCGCAATAGCCGCATAAATGCCTTTATACCGCGTCTCGCCTTTTTCAAAAAGAACTTCTCCCGCTCCATTGTGTATATTTGAAACGCTGTATGCCGCTATGCGCCCGTCTATCTCTATGATGTCGCAAGAGAGTTTCAATGCTTCCAAATTCTCTAAAGCGCGCTTTAAAGGAGCGAGTTCAAAATTGGAATCATCGCTTTTAGCCCAGATTTCCTGCAAAGATAAAATCTGCTCAAAATGCCTTTCCTTTTTATAATCCATAAAATCATATTGATAATTGCGCAAAAATTGAGACAGCAAATTCCTTTTCTTTTGAAATTTCCTGCCTGGAAAATCAATTAAATCTTTGGCGAGGTAAATATAATCCCATTGCCCTCTTATCTCTTCAACAGCAAAATCGTCTTTGGTTTCTTGCCTTAAATTCAGATAGTCTTGAGCGAGGATTTTAAAAACAAGCGGGATATTATTTTTTCGGCAGTAATCTGCGGCGGCATAAATATATTTGTCTAAACTTTTATCTTTAGTTTTAGGCGGGTCAAAAACAATGCGCCCATCAACATTTAATCTCGCCATTATTGCGTTTTCATAAATGCAAATCTCATATGTGAAAATAGCATTCCATATATAAACCAAGGCGAAATTATTTTCAAAATTTATAGTTTCGCCCGCATATTTATTAAATAAACAACAATCATTTATATCTATTTGTCTAAATTCCATTTCTTTTGCAACCAGTAAAAACAGTCATAAGTTAAAAGTTAAAAATTAAAAATTAACGTCGGCTTTAGCCGACACATCAACTTTTAACTTTTAACTTTTAACTCTTAACTCTTAACTTAATCCTTCTTAATTCTGCTTATCGCCTTTTCCAATCCATACAGACAAATCTCGTCAAAAAGTTCAACGGATTTTTTTATTATCTTGTCTATCATTTCCTTTTCATTGTTTTTAAAAGAGGATAAGACAAAATCTTTTGTCGGAATAAACTCGGGGACAGGTCCTATGCCCAATTTCATCCTTGCAAAATTTTCACTTTTCAGATTGTCTATTATGGATTTAATGCCGTTATGCCCTGCAGAAGAGCCTGACATTCTCGTCTTAAAAGCGCCTAAATCAATGGCAAAATCATCGTAGAAAACAAAAATTTCATCTGCATTGATTTTATAGTATTTCGCAAAGGCGGCTATTGGAATGCCTGAATTGTTCATATAGGTTTGAGGTTTTATCAAATATATGTTTTGAGGACTTTCAGAAGTCTTATAAATTGCTGTTTCGGCTAAACCATTCCAATTTTGAAAACTCAAAGATTTCGCGCCCGCTATAGCGTCTAAAACTAAAAAACCGAAATTATGCCTTGTGTTTTTATATTTTGACTCTGGATTTCCGAGACCTGCAAAAAGTTTAATAGACATCTTTTACTTTTTAGCGGGATTTTGAGCGGCTTCAGCGCCTTCCTCGCCTTCTTTATCTTTCTTGCCTTTTGTAATCACTTCAGGCTGAACGGCTTCTGCGCCTGCAGCGGCTTCAGCCGGTTTTTCTTCCTCTTGAACAGGCGCTACTATATGGACTATCAAAGTAGAAGGCTCTTGCAGATATTTGACGCCTTCTATTTGCGGCAGTTCCGCTATAGTGATGCCTTGCCCTATTCCCAAAGACGACACATCAACTGCAATTTTTTGCGGAATTTGCGTCGGCATACATTGCACTTCAATCTCTCTCAAAATAGATTCCATTAAACCGCCGAAATTTTTCACGCCGTCGGCTACGCCTTCAATATGTATAGGCACCATCACATCTACCGTGTCTTGTAAAGATATAGAGTGAAAATCTATATGAATAGGCGCTTGGCTTAAAATATCTCTTTGCAAAGCCTTTACGATAGACGGCTTTTTCTCTCCATTTATATCAAGAGTTATGACGGCATTTGAGCCTTTTGTCTCAAGTATTGAGATGAGAGATTTTGCATTTACCGAAATTGTTTTAGGCTCTATGCCTTTCCCGTAAAATACAGCGGGAATTGCCCCCGCTCTTCTTAAAGCGGCAAGTTTGCCTTTTGACGAAACTTCTCTTGCTTCTGCATTTAATAATGATTCATTCATTGTTATCTCCTTTATGGATTGTATTCTTTATCGTTATACCTTTAAAACTTTCGGTGTCGGCTGCCTTGCGCAACTTTTTTGAGCCAACGGCAAAATGTATTTGGCTTTTGGCGTTCATTTTCTATCCAGCGTTCATAACTCATAATTTTTAATTGTCTTTTGCCTTTAATTCTCACTTCTCAATTCTCAATTCTATCAGTATTTCCTTACGCTCTGCCTTTAAGTTTTTTAAAGAAACAAAGCGCTTACGGACTCATCATTTGAAATTCTCATTATCGCTTCTGCCAAAAGCGAAGAGACAGTAATTATGCAAATTCTGTCTGTTTTGTCTAAATTTTTTATGGGTATAGAGTCTGTTATCATCAATTCCTCTATGCAAGAGTCTTTTATTTTTTGCCTTGCCGCTCCTGATAAGACACCGTGAGAGGCTATAGCCAAAACTCTCGCCGCTCCCTTTTCTTTTATAGCGGCGGCTACTTTTGTAAGAGTTCCCGCTGTATCAACTAAATCGTCTGCAATAATACAGGTTTTGCCATTGACATCGCCTATGATATTCATTATAGCCGCTTCATTAGGGCGCGGTCTCCTTTTATCTACTATTGCTAAATCGGCTTCTAAATCTTTAGCATATGCTCTGGCTCTTTCAACTCCGCCCGCATCGGGCGATACCATAACTATATCTTTAAAATTTTTTTCTTTTAGATAGGCAATCAGCGCTGGTTTTGCATATAGATGGTCAACGGGGATATTAAAAAAGCCCTGTATTTGCCCCGCGTGTAAGTCCATAGTCAAAACTCTTGTGATGCCTGCTGTAGCCAATAAATCCGCTACAAGTTTTGCCGTAATTGGCACGCGCGGCTCTGACTTCCTGTCCTGCCGTCCATATCCATAATAAGGCATTACGGCAGTAATTCTTTTAGCGGAGGCTCTCTTTAAAGCGTCTGCCAAAATTAAAAGTTCCATCAAATTTTCATTTACGGGATTACAAGTAGGCTGTATTATATAGCAATCCATTCCGCGGACATTATTTAAGATTTTTACACGGATTTCCCCATCGCTAAAACGTTCTAAAATAGTTTCAGTTAAATCCATACCTAATTTTTGGGCGATTTTTTGAGACAGTTCTCTATTGGCATTGCCTGAAATAATCTTGAGTTTCATAAAAATCCTCTTTATTTTATTTTGGAAGTCTTTTATGCTCTTGCCTTACTCTTGCTATGGCGAGTTGCCCCGAAGGGACATCGCGGTTTATAGTTGAGCCTGCTGCTATTAAAACATTTTTGCCGACTTTAACGGGCGCTATTAAGTTCACATTTGACCCGACAAAGACATTGTCGCCTATATAAGTTTTATTCTTTTTAAACCCGTCATAATTGCAAGTGATTGTCCCCGCGCCTATATTTACATCTTTTCCTATAAAAGCATCTCCTATATAAGACAGATGGTTTACCTTTGAATTTTGACCTATTGTTGATTTTTTAATCTCGCTGAAATTGCCCACTCTGACATTTTCATTTAAAACGGAGTCTGGTCTGATATGAGAAAAAGGACCTATGCTTGTTCCGTTTTTTATTAAAGCGCCCTTTATATAGGAATATGAAATGCCTGCATTGTCGCCGATTTTAGAATCCTCTATAAAAGTATGCCCTTCTATTTTGCACTTTTCGCCTATTTTGACATTGCGCCCTATAAAAACGCCGGGGTAAATAACTGTATCTGAGCCTATTTCAGCATCGTCTGATATATAGACATTTGACGTATCTATTATTGAGACGCCTTTGTCTAATAATTCTGATATTTTAATGTTTTGAA
>JAIRQB010000099.1 GCA_031256695.1 Elusimicrobiota bacterium
AATGGCATAACTTCGCTTGACGCTGTTTCTCAACTGCCGTTTTCCTTAACTTTTAAGAGTAATTTGGCGGCATAGCCGACACCAAGAAGTAAAGTCGGCAAGCCGACACCAAGAAGTAAAGTCGGCAATACGCCGACAAATTACTCAATTAACTTTTCATTTTTAACTCTTTTTGCTTTTTGTTTTCTTTATTTTAAGACAACGGCAAAAGAGGTGAAAGACAATATGAGTTAAAATGGATTCCGTCAGCGCTATGTGTTTGCGCAGCGCTATGCGTTTGCGCCCGCCGCAATGACACCGGGACGACATAACTTCGCTTGACACCGTTTCTAAACTGCCTTTTTCCTTAACTCTCAAGAGTTATTTGTCGGCGTGAAACGCCAACAAATTACTCAAGAGTTATTTGGCGGCATAGCCGACACCAAGAAGTAAAGTCGGCAATGCGCTGCCAAACAACTTTTAAAAGTTAAGAGTTAAAAGTTAAAAGTTATTTGAGTAATTTGGCAGTGTTTTACACTGCCAAACAACTCTTGAGTAATTTGGTAGCGTTTTACGCTACCAAATAACTCTTAAGAGTTAAGGAAAACGGCAGTTTAGAAACGGCGTCAAGCGAAGTTATGTCGTCCCGGTGTCATTGCGGAGTTGCAAAACCAAGATACAAGGCAACTCCGCAATGACACCAGGTAGAGTGAAGGACTTACCATCAAAAAGGAGGCAGTATGTCCCAAAGCAAGGTCATTTCCGTAGCCCTAGCGGGCAATCCAAATTGCGGCAAGAGTTCAATTTTCAATGCCCTAACAGGCTCAAATCAAAGAGTAGGCAATTATCCGGGCGTCACAGTTGAAAAAAAGACAGGCATAAAGAAGTATAAAGATGTAGAAATACATTTTACCGATTTGCCCGGCACTTATAGCCTTTCAGCCTATTCAGAGGACGAAATAGTCGCTCGCGACTTTATAATAAATGATAGCCCAGACATAATTGTCCATATTATAGACGCCTCTAACTTGGATAGAAATTTATATCTATTTACACAACTAAGAGAGTTAGACAAGCCTATAATCATTGCTTTAAATATGATTGACATCTTGGAAGTCAAAAAGCAAAAAATAGATGTCGGCAAAATGTCAGATATTTTGGGTTTTCCCGTAATAGCAACTATCGGCAATCGCGGCGAAGGCATAAATGACCTCCTTGAATGTATAGTTGAAAATAAATGGATAGAGCATATAAAAGAGCATAGCCCGGCAAAAGTAGACTATGGCGACGATATTCAAAATGAAATCAATAGCATCGGGGATTTAATTTCAAAAGATGAAAAACTTTTAGTCTATCCTAAAAATTATCTTGCTATTAAATTATTAGACAATGATTTGGCTGTAATTGAGAAGGTAAAAACATTCGCTTCTGCTGAAAATAGCGAAAAAATTTTAGCGCAGGCTAACAAAAGCAGACAGCATTTAGAGGAACATTTTGGCGAAGCGGCTGAAAATAAAATAGCAGAATTTAGATATGGTTTTACTGCCGCAATAGCAAAAATGGCAATAGAGGAGATAAAAAACAGCCCAAAAAAAGATTGGACGCCCATAATAGACAAATATGTTTTAAACAAATATTTAGGGCTTCCCATTTTTGCCGCTGTGATGTTTTTGATTTTCTCTTTTACTTTTACGGTGTCTACGCCTCTTGTGGATTTGCTTGAAGTCTTTTTCAGCGCTCTCTCTGACGGCGTTGCGGCAATAATGCCTGAAGGTCCTTTGCAATCTTTAATTATAGACGGTCTTATAGGCGGAGTAGGCGGGGTTTTAAGTTTCTTTCCTCTTGTGCTGTTTATGTTTTTATCTATCGCTTTCTTTGAGGATTCAGGCTATATGGCGAGGGCGGCTTTTGTAATGGATAAACTTATGAATAAATTCGGTCTACACGGAAAATCCTTTTTGCCTTTGATGATATCAACAAACGGCTGCGCTGTGCCGGGCATTTTTGCTTCAAGGACTCTTGATTCAAAAAGGGATAGGCTCATCACTATGTTTATTGCGCCTTTTATGATTTGCGGCGCAAAATTGCCTATTTTTGCTCTTTTTATAGGCGCTTTTTTTCCAAAAAACCAAACTTTAACTATGTTTGTCTTTTATGTTTTAAGCGTCTGCATTGCTCTTACTGCGGCAAAAGTTTTAAGTAAGACGGCATTCAAAGGCGACCCCGCTCATTTTGTAATGGAACTGCCGCCTTATCATATACCCACACTAAAAGGCATTCTTTTAAAAATGTGGGAGAGAGGCTGGATGTATATTAAGAAAGCAGGCACTATTATAGTCTTGCTGACCATACTTCTATGGGCTGGTTTTAGATATCCTCAAGTTGATGAAAACCCAGACCTTTCAGCAGGGGAAAATGCCTCTATTCAAATGAAATCCTCTTTTTTAGGCAGTCTTTCAACGAAAATCAGTCCTTTGGTAAAACCGATAGGTATGGACGGGGATAAAGCGATAGCGCTTGTGGCAGGTCTTGCTGCAAAAGAGGTAGTTGTGAGCGCAATAGGGACAATTTACGCTTTAAGCGAGGATGCTTTAGAGGACGAGGAAGCCAATAATACTTTGACTGAAAAGATAGTAAATGATTCAGAATGGTCGCCTTTAAAAGCAATAGTGTTTTTAATTTTCTGTATGATTTATCCGCCTTGTATTACGGCGATGGCTGTATTTTTTAGAGAGACAGGCTCAAAACTAAAATACTTATCTCTTTTGCTTTTCGGCAATACGGCTTTAGCATATTTGGCAACTCTGCTGATTTTCCAAATAGGCAAATTTCTGAGATTAGGATAAATTTAATAAGTTAAAAATTAAAAATGAAAAGTGAAAAGTTAATTGAGTAATTTGTCGGCGCTACCGCGCCGACAAACAACTCTTGAGTAATTTGGCAGCGCTACTGCGCTGCCAAATTACTCTTA
>JAIRQB010000142.1 GCA_031256695.1 Elusimicrobiota bacterium
CGATGAATTTATGCGGACTAAAACATATGAGCGCCAATAGACTTTATTTTCAGTATCGCTTGCCATAGAAATATGCTCTGAAAAACTTTCAGATACCGCGGCGCCGCTGATTGTCAAATTGTCAACTACTGAAAAGAAAATATCTTTTAAGTATCCGCCCGTAGTTGAATTATAAGACTCGCTCTCTAAGGCATTGGTGAATTCATTTCTGACAGTAGCCTTTACCTGTTGCGCCAATGCTGTAGTTGCCGCAGCCTCCGCCGCTCTCCTTGAGGCTTGGACATTTGTCATACCCTCAGACATTCCGCGGTAAAAATAACTCCCTTTTTCTTCCCAAAAATCTTGGCTTCTTTCAACCCATTTTGGAGTTGAGATATTTGGGACTTTTTCAATCACTGTGATTTTGGGAGCGTCTTTAAGATTTGTTCCGCCTCCGCAAGATGATAAAACAATAGCGAAGAGCAAAACTCCCGCAATATAAACTAATTTTTTCATACAACTTCTCCTTTATTTAACTGCTTTTTTCAATTCAGCCGCTTTATTTGTTTTTTCCCAAGTAAAGTCCGCCTCTTCTCTGCCGAAATGCCCATATGCCGCAGTTTTAGCAAAAATCGGACGGCGCAATTTTAAATAATCAATTATGCCTTTGGGCGTTAGCGGGAAAATCTTTTTCACAATAGGCTCTAAAACGGAGCCGGGGACTTTGCCGCTGTGATGAGTGTCAACCATTACTGATACGGGGTCGGCTACTCCTATAGCATATGCCAACTGAACTGTGCATTTTAAAGCAAAACCTGCGGCAACTATATTTTTTGCGATATGCCGCGCCATATAATTTGCGCTTCTGTCAACTTTTGTTGAATCTTTGCCTGAAAATGCCCCGCCTCCGTGGGATGCCATAGCGCCATATGTGTCAACTATAATTTTTCTGCCCGTAAGCCCCGTGTCGCCTGTGGGACCTCCGATTAAAAATTTCCCCGTAGGATTTATAAAGATTTTCGTCTTTTTATCTATAAGAGAGCCGACAATAGGGTTAACAATTGCGTCAAAAATCTGTCCTTTTGATTTTTCAGTGATGTGATTTCCGCTCTTGTCTAAAATTTCTTCAGTGTGTTGAGTAGATATTACCACTGCGTCTATTCTTTTAGGAGTCCAATTTTCATATTCAACTGTCACTTGACTTTTGCCGTCTGGTCCCAAAAAAGGGAGTATATTTTCTTTACGGACTTTAGCCAGCCTAAAAGCGAGTTTATGAGCAAGCATTATCGGCAGAGGCATCAATTCTTTTGTCTCTTTGCAAGCAAAGCCAATCATCAGCCCTTGGTCGCCTGCGCCGCCTGTGTCAACGCCTTGCGCAATGTCAGGCGATTGAGAATTTATAGTGTCTATGATGGCGCAAGTATTGTAATCAAAGCCGAAAGAAGGTCTGTCATAGCCTATTTTTTTAACCGCTTCTTTGATTATATTCTGCGTAGAGATTTTCGCTTTAGAAGTGATTTCGCCGCCTACTATCAATAAACCTTTTGATACAAAGGTTTCGCAAGCCACTCTTGCATTGACATCTTGTTTCAAAATAGCGTCTAAAATTGAATCTGAAACAATGTCGCAAAGTTTGTCTGGATGTCCTTCTGTCACAGACTCAGAGGTAAAAAAGTAACCTGTCTTGCCGATTTCTTCTGCATTCATAATACTGCTCCTTTTAATATAGGGACCGAGCGTTTATTTCCGCTCACGCCCTTGTATTTAACGACGGGTGGATTATATCAAAACGGCATTTGAGGACTTGTAGAATTGAGAATTGACGGCGAACAGCGTAAACAAAAAATAAAAAAAGCAGACAGCAAAAACTGCTGTCTGCTTTTTTTATTTTTTGAATGTCTTTCTTTTACCTTTAACTTTCAAATTTTTAACTAATTTACAACCTCAATGAACGCTTTGCTTGGGCGGGCAAAAAGCCGCTCAGAGACAGATGCATCGGCAAACTCTCAACTATTCATTCTATCTTTACTTTTTATCATTTCTTATCGTTTAAATATTCTTTTGTCAGTTTGACGACGATGCCTGATAGGGCTATGAGCGCTATCAAATTAGGTATAGCCATAAGCCCGTTGAAAGTGTCAGAAATATCCCAAACGGTATTTAATTCAAGCACTGAAGCCGCCACTGTGCAGAGTATAAAGACCATTTTGTATTCAGACATTCCTTTTCCTTTAAATAAAAATTCAAAACATCTAACTCCATAGAGCGACCAGCCTAAAATTGTTGAAAAAGCGAAAAAAACTATGGCGAGCGCTATAAAGAGACTTCCGAATTTTGCGCCGAATGCCGTTGAAAAAGCCGCTATGCTTAAAGGCGCTCCTGAAATTTGGGCGTGCCCTGCGCTAAAATCAATCACGCCTGAAGTCAAAATGACGAGGGCTGTAAAAGTGCATACTACAAGAGTGTCGGTGAATACTTCCATAATGCCCCAGACGCCTTGTTGGACAGGGTGTTTTACGTGAGCGGCGGCGTGGGCTATAGGCGCAGAGCCTAAACCCGCCTCATTAGAAAATACTCCGCGCGCAACTCCATAACGCATCGCTTGAAGCACAAAATATCCAGCCGCTCCTCCCGCTGCCGCCTTAAAATCAAAAGCATATCTGAAAATCAAAGAAAATGCGTTAGGGAGAGCGGCGCTGTTTATAATAAGAGTGACTATCCCGCCTATTACATAACAGACGCACATAAATGGAACGACTTTCTCAACTACGCGGCTGATTCTTTTAACTCCGCCGATTACAGTAAGACCTACGGCAAGAGCAATCAAAAGCCCAATGCTCATTTTGAAAAATATATGAGTTGAGGCGCTATCCAAACTCAATGGGTCTAAAAAGCCGAAATTGACGGCAAGAGTATCCAAAGAATTTGCTATTGAGTGGACTTGAGTCATATTCCCTATGCCGAAGGCGGCAAGAGAGCCGAAGACGGCAAAAAGGACAGCAAGCCATTTAAAATTTTTGCCGAGTCCATCGCAAATATAATACATAGGACCGCCGACCCATTCATTGTTCTCATTCCTCTTTCTAAAATGTATAGCCAAAACCACTTCGCTGTATTTTGTCATCATTCCAAAAAAGGCTGAAACCCACATCCAAAAAATAGCGCCTGGACCGCCCGATGCTATGGCTGTGGCTACGCCTATGATATTGCCTGTGCCGACAGTGGAAGCAAGGGCTGTAGAAATTGCCTGAAAGGGAGTGACTGCGCCCTCTGCCGCCTCGTGTTTGTGAAAAATTTTGCCGAAAGTGTTTTTAATCCACAGAGGCGCTTTAAAAATTTGCATCAACTTTAAACGCAAGGTCAAAAATATGCCGACGCCTACGATTAAAATCAGCATTGGAGGCCCCCAAACGAAAGAGTTGATTTGGGCATTGATTTGATTGATGAGTTCTACCATAAAATCTCCTTTTTTATTTTATTGCAAATTAAATTATTGGGCGCTAAATTTTGAGCCAGGGCGGCAAAAAGCCGCCTTTTGCTTTTTCACTTTGTTTTGCCGCTAAAATCAACAAATGCTTTTATCTTATTTTCAATATCTTTATCTTTCATATTAAATGCCTGCCCGTCTACAATTACGGCATTTTTGGCGTTTTGCCTAAACTTTTCAAAAAATGAGCCTTCGCCGCCGTTATATGTAGCGAAAGGTATTACAGTTTTGCCTTTAAAATCAAATTGATTTAAAAATGATTCCAAAGCGGGAGGTATATTGCCTGCATAGATAGGCGCTCCTATAAAAATCCTCTCATAGCCTTCTAAATTTGGAAAATCCTCTACTAAAGGCAGAGGGGACGTTTTTAAAAATCTGCCGAAAATAGCGAGCGCTCCAAGCGCAATTATGCCCTGCTTTTTTAGCGGCTTGATTTCATAAAGATTGCCTTTTGTAAATCCTTGAATGATTTGAGCGGCTTTCAAAGTCTTTCCGCTAGATGAATTGTAAATTATCAATGTTTTCATTTCTTTTCCTTTTTCTAAATTAGAATTATTTTTAACTGCCGCAGAACTTGCAGAAATTTTAGCGGCAAATGAAAGACCCGCCGCCGCGCCTATAAGTAATGCAATAACTATTTGTCTAAACATATAAATACCTCTTTGCATTGCTGTAAATCCTCAATTTATTTAACTTCCCGATTTTCAATTTTTTAACTTCCGAATTCTTAATTTTTTAGCGGCGCAGACCTGATTGTTTTGACGCCCGAACTTTTTGCTTGCAATTTGTCAATTATAGCCTCTCCCATCTCTTTTGTGCCGCTATATCCCCCTAAATCATATGTGACTTTTTTCCTTTCAGATACTACGCTGCGAACCGCTTTTTCCAATCTAAAAGCCGCCGTAGTTTCCCCCAAATACTCAAGCATATATTTAGCAGACAATATCAAAGCGCAGGGATTTACTTTATTTAGTCCTTTATATTTTGGAGCAGAGCCGTGAACTGCTTCAAATACCGCAATATCTTCTCCAAAATTTGCGCCGGGCGCCATACCCAAACCGCCTACAAGACCCGCGCATAAATCAGACGCTATATCGCCGTATAAATTAGGCAAAACTAAAACATCGTAATTATTCGGCTTTTGAACTAATTGCATACAGATATTGTCTATAAGTTTTTCCTCATACTCTACTTTGCCGCTATATTCTGCGGCAATTTTCCTTGAAGCCTCTAAAAAAAGCCCGTCTGTGGTTTTCATAATATTTGCCTTTGACACGGCAGTCACTTTTCTGCGGCTGTTTGTCAAAGCATATTCAAAAGCGAATTTGACGATGCGGAGGCTGGCTTCTTCTGAAATTGATTTTATAGAGATTGCGGAATGCGGCGCAATTTTATTTTGAGAAAGTTGACCTGTTCCGCAAGACTCGGCAAGCCTAATAATTTCTTGAGACTCGGGAGAGTCTTTTGCAAATTCTATCCCGGCATATAAATCTTCAGTGTTTTCTCTAATTACAACTAAATTTATGTCCTCAAATTTTGACCTAATGCCTTGATACGTTATGCAAGGTCTAAAACAGGCGAATAAATCCAATTCCTTTCTTATAGCGACATTTACAGAGCGGAAACCCATTCCGATAGGAGTAGTCAAAGGTCCTTTTAGCGCGACTTTATTTCTTCTTATGGATTCCAAAACGCTTGAAGGCAGAGGAGTTCCTTTTTCTGACGCAATATCTGCTCCAGCATTTTCTATCTCCCAATCAATTTTCGCTCCTGTCGCTTCAATTACTTTTAGAGCCGTTTCGCAAATTTCAGGTCCTGTTCCATCGCCGGGTATTAAAGTGACTTTGTGAGACATTTTGAACTCCTTTTTTCTAAATATTATTTAAATGCGGCAGATGAGAATTGTTGCCCGCAGAGATGTTTTGCGCAATTTTTTGTTCTGAGCCCCGCAGAGCCGAAATTTTAATTCTCAACTATCAAATCTCAATTGCCGTTTTATTTTTGTATCCCCGTTGAAAATGCTTTTAAGATATTTTTCTTGAAAGCCGCAAAAAATAAAAGAGGCATATAGAGAGAAAAAAACAAAACTAATGGAAGGTAATTTATTTCTTGAGGGTTTGAGGCTATGTTTTGGATAAGTATAGGGAGAGTTTTGTATTGCTGTCCTATTATGAGGGAAGGCATTAGATAATCATTCCATATCCATAAAACATTGAAAATGATTGCCGCCATTGTAACAGGGCTTAAAATAGGCATTGTGACATTGAAAAAGACCGCTCTGACAGAACAGCCGTCCATAAAAGCCGCTTCTTCTATCTCTTTTGGAATTCTTTTTATAAAAGTTCCGTATAAAAACACTGTAAGACCCGCGCCGAAACCTAAATATAAAACAATAATGCCGAAAGGATTTGCCAAGTGGAAAAAAGCGGCTGTTTTTGGAGAAGTCCACATTAACAAGGGATAAGGAACTGCCATAGAAAAAATGAAGCAATAATATAGGAAAGTATTGAATTTATTGTTTAAGCGGACGAGCATCCACGCCGCCATTGATGTAAAAATTATTATAGCCCAAGTTGAAAAAATAGTTATAAATAAAGAATACACAAAGGCTTCTAAAAAACCGGATTTATAGAGGACGGCGGCATAATCCCAGAAAAAATCAAAAAAAGCGGCGGGAGAATATCCATTGAGCGCTTTTTGCGCCCTAAAAACTTCTGCAAAAACAGCGTATTTAAGAGGCGCTAAAAACAGCGCGCCCGTGAAAACAAAAAAAGTTATAAAACAAACCGATTTGAATAATTTAATCACAATTTTATCCCCCGCTTTTTTAAAATTTTAAAGAGAATAAAAAACAAAAAGGCAAAGACGGCAAAAAAGACTGCCGCTTTCGCTTGAGCCGCTCCTTCTAATGCCGTTTTAGAATAGAAAGTATTGTAAATATCTAAAACTATGAGTTGAGTTTTATTTGATTTGAGAGCCGTGTCAAAGGCTAAATTCTGCTCAAATACTTTAAAAGCATTGATTAAAACTAAAAAGAAAGAAATTAAAGCCGCGGGAATAAAGGCGGGTATTTTGAGATTTAAGAAAATTTTCAAAGATGAAGCGCCGTCAAGCCTCGCCGCTTCAATTACTTCTTTTGAGACAGTTCCCATAGCGGATATATAAATTAAAGACATAAAACCTATAAGTTGCCAATTTAGCGTAAAAACTAAACCCCAAAAAGACGGCAAAGACGAGGATATGCCGAGTAATTTAAAAAACGGAGTTGAGATTTCTGCAACAAAGGCTTGACAGAAATATCCGACGGCTATTGCCGATATTAAATTAGGCAAGAAAAACAGCGATTTAAAAATATCTGAATTTTTAAGCGCATACTTGATAAAAAGCGCCAAAAAATAAGAGATAACATTTACGCTGATAGCGCAGACGATAGCGAATTTACCCGTCAGCAATAATGAGTTGATAAAATCTTTATCAGATAAAATGCCCGCAAAATTTTTAACGCCTGCAAAATTAGCCTCAAAAGGCGAAGTGATTTGAGCAAAAGAGAGATAGATAGATAAGACAAACGGGAAAACAAAAGAGACAAAGAAAGCCGCAAAAGCGACGGCGGTAAAAAATAAATAATACCTTCTTAAAAATTTCTGCATAAAACCAGCCTTTTGTGAAAAATTAAATGTTTTGCGGCAAACGTTTTGCTTTCGCCGCCTAAATGCCTGAATTTAAACATATGCCTTTGCAACTTTAGCGCCGCTACTCAAGTTGCTTCAATAAATATCCGCTGTTTTTCTTTCCTCGTCTGAGAGATTCTTTTCAGCATAACTTTCAGTATAAATGTCTTTAAAAAGCCCTTTTAGACCGATAGGATTTATAGATATTATTTGCGTATTCGGATAAAAATGCTCGGCAAACATTTTCATTTTTTGCCAACCGCCAATTACGCGCGGCACAGACCATTGAAAAGTCTCATTGGGCGTTTCTGGTTTAAGGTCATCATCTTTGCTATCGCTGAAATGTTTTCTGGCAGTTTGCGGGCAACAATCGGCGCCGGCAATATAAATCTTACTGGGATTTGTCCACAAGAGGAATTGCATCGCAGCAAACACTATTGAATAGCAAGAGACTAAAACTTGGCTGTCTATATCATATGTGAAAATATGGTCTTCTTTATTTTCCGGTTCCGGTTCTGCAAATATCTGATAAAAAACTTTGGCATTATTGTGAGAAGCGGCATATATGTGAGCATTCGCCCTGCTTTGAAAACTATAATTATTTCCTGTATGCGCAAAGTTGCCTATTATTTTTCCATAAAATTTCGCAATGTCTTTGCCTTCATTGAGAGCCCAATTTTCAAATCCTGGGTGAGGGTGTTTAGTGAAATAAAAATCTAAATTGACTTTTTTATAGCGAAACGCTCCGTTTACGCCGGCATATACGGCATTTTTTATAGGTTTAAAATCGTCTAATGAAGGACCGGTGGCAAGTAAAACGGCTTCTTTTCCGCTGTTAAAATTGCGATACGGCAAAAAAGTTTTTTTGTGAGTTTCTGCGATAGAAAAAGAATTGACGGCGCAAGATTTTAATTTTCTTATTTGTTGCTGTAATTCATATAAATTTGCGCCAGAGGTTTCGCATAGCAATATTTTGTTTTTTATAAATTCCATACTGTTTGAAATGCTTGACAACTCTTTTGAGAAAGTTTCTAACACTTTGTCAATTTTTACGCTCTCATAAATTTTTTGTTTGCAAAAATATCGGCGCGAATAAAATTCTGTTTTTACAGATTTCCATATAGGAAAACCCAAAATTTTTATTTCTTTTATTTGTTCTTTCATACAAATAGTTCTCCTTTATATTTTGCTTGTTTTATCTCTAAGTTTGGGCATTGTTTCAGGCATTGAAAGCCAGCCTGTCGTCATATCAGATGTTTTAGGCAAAGGACTATAGTATGACTTTTTATAAATAACGGGGGCAATGGTTACCGCTTGCGTAAGATTTGTAATAGGGCTTTCTGAAACAGAATATAATTTAAGACGTTTAAATTCTTTTGCAATG
>JAIRQB010000150.1 GCA_031256695.1 Elusimicrobiota bacterium
GATTGATTTTTTGCTTGATGTATTAAAGATAGCGATAGCGGTTTTTGTAGTCAACAAGTTGATGTTTTGGCTGTATCGGAAACAAGACGAAGAGTATTATGACGAAGTCGTCAATAAGGTTAAAAAATAGCAATAGACGAAAATTTGCTTTTAATGCGATATGGAAATAAAAGGATTTTTTAATCCATTAAAATTATCGGGTAATTGGCAATCTCTTATTCTTTGAAAATTTATTAACAAAGCATTGTTTTGACTTGCCTTTGCCAAATCTTGCGATACATATTTTGATGGTTTTATATATCTCTCATTAGTGGGAGGGGGCGGCGGAACAATTATGATTTTTTTATCAGCTCTTAATGTTTTTGCTCTTTTTACAACTGAAACAAAGTCGCTATCGCCTGAGAGCAGAAAACATTTATCATATTTATCAAGCAATGTATCTTCTATTAAGCGAATAGCAATGTTTACATCAGATTCCTTTTCCTCGTGTCTTTGTAGAGAGCCTGATGGAGTTATTACACAATTTTGACATTTTTCCTTGATGGCGCATTTGCTTATCTGTTTGTTTTTGAAGTTGCCTAAAACCGTTTCTATATTTAGAAAATGTAAAGCCGAAATATATGTTTGATGTCTTTTGACGGACAAAAAACCTCTAAATAATGCTAGTGCTGAAAAGTAAACAATGTTGACATTGTTTTTATCATCTTCATCGCTTAAAAACGATTCTATAAGTTGTCTGTAATTAAGCCATTTTACAGGAATATCAAATTTTTTCTCATAGTTTTTTATCTTGTGGTAGTAATTAAAACCGTCTATTAAGGCGAGTATTCTATTTTTCATAATTACTCCTATCAAAGAATATACAAAGAGAAAGAGCCTAACAACTAAATGCTAGGCTCTTTCGACCCTTTTAGTTAAAAAAGGGAGTGTATTGACGGCTGAATGCTAATAAATTTTTGAAAAATTCTCAATTTTTATAAGGAAGTAGACAATGATTAGAAAATATATTCAATCAATTTGCCGTAAAACCTTATCAGAGTATTTCAAAGACAAACTAATAGCCAATATGCCCATCGGCTACGACCCTCTGCCTAAAATAAGAGGCGGGCTTTATCATTGGCTATATATTCCATTTAACGGGACGCGTATTTGGTGCGAATTGCGCTCTTTAAATGCCAATCAAATAGAGAGTTGCGGGGACTTTTCTCTTTTACAAAACATTGTCAAAAATCCGAGCAAAGCCTCAAAGGCAGACATTATCAGAATGAGAAATGCGCAAGAGAAACTTGCCATAGCGGTATTAAACAAGCCGACTTATAGCGAGTTTGAGAAAATGATTTATGAGAAAGACAATGTGATAAGAGACAAGAGGGCAGAACTTGAGGCAATAAAAGCGGATTTTGAGATAAGCAGAAAAAATTTAACTCCCTTGCAGGCGGCGCTGATAAAAGAGCAGATAGACAATTTAGAGTTTTTTTTAGGTTATCTTTTGCCTGAGGACACTTTTGGATTTTTAACGCAATGGGCGCTGGGCGCAGACATAAGCGAAGTAAAGAGCCTAACCCGCAAGAAATTATTAGAGGCGGCAATTTTGGCAAAGAATGCGAATGTTTCGCCGTCTTTATACATAAGCGGAGTATTTACCGACAGAGACAAAACCGAGATAGAAAAAGCGGCTTGGATTGTCTATCAAGAGTGGACAGAGGAAAACAGCAAAAAGAGAAGGGTTTAGAAAAGAGGCAAAATAAAAAAGAGGACATAGCCTCTGCATTACAGCAATGGCGCGTCCTCTTGAAAAGGAAAACAGCAAAACTACGGTATTGGAGGAACTATGGCTAATAAGATAACAGAAAGCGCGGAAATAAATCCGCAAAACACTGATTGGCAAAATCTGATAAGCAAGACGATAAAACTCGGCGGGGGATATAACTTTGCGCAATTTAGCGCTATGGATACGGATGCCGCTCCGCAGGTTTTGGCAGGCTCACGTTTTGAAATAAACGGCAGTTTTTATCAATGCGTTTCTAATGAGAGCATAACGGGAACGCCTGCGGCAAATGTTGTCAATTATGTTTATGCGATACCAAACGGCTCGTCTTGCTCTTTTCAATACTCTGCAACAGCGCCGACATTTCAGCCTCAAAAAGGCGGTTGGTATAACGGCAACAATCGGGCTTTGCTGAAATTTACTATGTCGGGAAACAATTACACAAACAAAGAAATGATGAGGGATTTTAGCGTGATGTATGACAGGCAAAAGACGGAAGGACGGATAGATGCTACGAATACGCGGCTCGGCAATATCTCAAGTAATGATGGGACAGAAAATCAAACTTTGGGGACTTTCTCGGCGTCGGGAACTTATCCACAAACAGAGTTGCAAACAGTTCGGGCGGTAACAGCAGGCGTTAGGACTTTAGAAAATCTTTTAACGCTTTTAAGCAATGCCTCTCACAAACATCAACAAACAATTCTTAACTGCAACTGCGACTGCAATTGCGGCTGTTGCGCCGATTCTTGATAAAGGGGGAGTAATGAAAAAATTTATGCCGATGATAATAAACAAGGTTTTTTTATGTTTAGGTTTTGAGTGTAATTTAAACTGCATTTATTGCATTCAAAAAGAAAGCAAACCTCAAACGGGCGATAAAAAAATAGAGATAAACCCTGATATTTATCCTTTTATAAAAGGACTTTTGAAAAACTCGCCGTCAGGGCATCAAATCAGAGTAATTTTTTACGGCGGCGAGCCTCTTTTATATTTAGACAAAATCAAAACTATCGTCAAAAAATTAAAAAACAAAAAAATCCATTTTCAAATAATTACAAATGGCAAATTGCTAAACGAGGAAACGATAAAATTTCTAAATAAAAACAAGATTACCGTTCAACTGTCTTGGGACGGCTCTATAAGTCAAACGGCAAGAGGCTATGATGTTGTCGCAGATAAAAAAGAAGCGCTATTTCAAATTAAAAATATGGCGCTTACGGCAGTTTTATCCAAGAATTCGCGGTTGAAAGATGTAGTTGAGCAGATGGACAACGCAGATGAACGGTATTTTAAAACAACGGGCAGGCATCTTCACAACAGCATTTTTGCTTTAAACGATATGGAGTCGGATTTTTCTTTATCAAGGGACTTCAATTTTGAACTTTTAGCCTCTGATGTTAAAGATTTTATAGAAGAGTTTTTTATCAAAAAACTTCATCCGTCTTTTATGGAATTTTTTTACTCTATTTTGCAATCAATAAATTTCTTTTACAAAAAACACAATGGAAACTATATTGCCGCTATGCCTTATTGCGGCGAGGGATATTCCGCTTTGTCTTTAAGCATAGACGGCTCAATTTTGCGTTGTCATAACAGAAATGAAAAAACGGGAGATATATATACGCCTTTTTGGGTTTATTTAAACAATGTTTTATCGCGGCAAATTATATGCAAAAAGACTGATTGTTCCGTATATGGAATATGCCGAGGCGGGTGCAAATTGCAAACGGAGCGTCAATTAGAAAATGGAACTTATTGCGATTTTCAAAAAGCAATGTATGAACCTATTCTCAATTTCACTCAATCAATAGGACAAGGGGGCGGCAAATGTTAAAAGTCAGAGTAAATAGCGCCGAAAAGAGCGATAAATATAAGAATTTCTTTTACAACATAAAAATCAAAGACGGGGTTCTGTTTTTTAATTTGGAAATAAAAGAAGGCAAAGAAACAACTCAAGAATTAACAGGGCGGCAAAAATTAAACAATTATTGTTTTTACGCCGTCTGTTTCAACAAAGGAAAAATCCACATTATAAACCGCAACAAAATCAATTCCGCCGCGCGTTTTTCTCTTGTTGAAACATATACAAACCTTATAGGTCAAGATGTAATTGCTTTAATTATTACGGGAATGATAGCGGCGGGACAGCCTAACAATACAGATATTATTATTGATATGTATTTGGGCTTTAAAGAAAATATCCGCATAGACGCGGAGCAAAAATATGAGGTTATAGATTTTGATTTTAGCGATGCAAATCCGCAGGGTTCTCAAGTGTTTTTTGATAGTTATTCTTTAACTATTGACGGCAAAGAATACAAAGCCGACAACAGAGGCAGTTTTATTGACAGCGAGGCAGAGCAAATAAAACTTAAAGAGCAATACACAATAACGCTTCAAAAATACAAGAGAAAATTTGAATATCCGCTAAATAGAGAAATAGACGATGATGAGGTGACAATAGAAAGCACGGCAGGCATTACAAATACAAGGCGGGTATATTTAGACAAAGGCAGGGG